>JALUXQ010000025.1 GCA_027013265.1 Campylobacteraceae bacterium
GATTAGTTTAGCGTAAGTATTCATCTAAAAGTATAAAGGACAAAATCAGTCTTATTTACCTTTTATTTATAAAAGGTTATTTTCTGTTTATACTTTAACCATATAATTTCACTACCAAGACGCAACCCTCCTTTTAGAAAACGAATATATTTTTAAAAAGCGTCCGAGATGCCCACCTCGGACGCTTTTTTTATGCTCAAAATTTTAAATCTTATCGCTACTTATAAGACTTTTTGTTATTTTTTGCTAGAATAAGATACTAAATAATACATAAGGGAAAATTGATGTCGATATTAGAAGAGTTGAAAAGTAGAAGTGGTAGTGTTTGTGAATTATGCACAAGTAGTGAAAATTTAGATGTGTTTGGGGTTGCTCCATCAAATGGCAGTGTAGAAGAGTCTATCATAATATGCTCTAAATGCAGAACTCAGATAGAAGAACAAGATAGTTTAGATGAGACCCATTGGAATTGTCTAAATGAGTCTATGTGGAGTGAAGTTCCAGCTGTTAAAGTGGTCTCTTTTAGGTTGCTGCAAAAGCTTGGTCGCCAAGATTTGCTAGATATGATGTATCTTGAAGATGACGAGAGAAAGTGGGCAGAATCAGGTATGGAGACTGCTGATGAAGTTGTAGTTAAAGATGCAAATGGCACAACATTAAAGGCAGGGGATAGTGTTGTGATTTTAAAAGATTTAGATGTTAAAGGTGCTGGCTTTACTGCAAAAAGAGGGATAACAGTGAAGAACATCTCTATCCCATCAGATGTGGAAGGTCACATCGAGGGTAGAGTGAATGGAACAAAGATATACCTAAAAGCAGAATTTCTAAAAAAATATTGAGGCTGAGATGATGAAATTATTATTGATAGGCGCAGGAAATATGGGTGGAGCGATGCTTGCAGGACTCAACTCTTATGATATTACCGTGGTAGAGTCATATCCAAAAAGAGTCGAAGAGTTAAAACAGATGTATCCAAGTTTAAAAATAGTAGATACCACTCCCTCACTTGACGGTTTTATTGTGATTTTGGCTATCAAGCCCCAATCTCTTGATTTTTTAGAAGTTAAAGGCAAAGCAGAGGGTTTAGTCTCTATTTTAGCTGGTGTAAATCTAGAAAAATTAAAGTCAAAAGTTGATGCTAGATTTTATGTCAGAGCTATGCCAAATATGGCAGCCCTTGTGCAAAAATCAGCCACTTCACTCTGTGGAGATGAAGAGTTAAAAGACAGAGCAATGGAGATACTTGGCTCTTTTGGAAAATGTTTTTGGTTAAATAGTGAAAATGAACTAGATATCGCAACAGGATTGGCTGGAAGTGCTCCAGCATGGATAGCTTTGGTAGCAGAAGCGCTGAGTGATGGAGCAGTAAATCTAGGACTCAAAAGAGAGGTGACATATGAGTATATATCAGCACTTTTTGAAGGAGTCGGGGTTGTTTTGCAAGATGTTCACCCAGCACTTTTAAAAGATAGAGTTACCTCTCCAAATGGAACAACCATAGCTGGAATCGCAAAGCTTGAAGAGGGGCGAGTGCGAGATAGTTTCATAAAAGCTATGAGAGCATCTTATGAAAAAACGAAAAGCATGGGTTAGATACCGATAATTGTGTCGCTAGGCTTAAATGATGCTACAACTTTATCATTTTTCTCTACATGTAGCATTTGAAAAATTTCAAGCGGCAAAACAGAGATGAGTTTGAGATTTGATTTTGTTTGAAGTGTTATCTCGACTAAATTTGTCTCTGTTTTTATCTTTTGTATATGGCAGTTTAGTTGATTTTCATCACTCTTTTTAGAAGTAGAGATTTTCACCCATGGAGCTTTAACTAATACAAATATATTTATACCTTTTTTTATTCCTAGCTCTTTTATGCTTCTATTTGTGATAGAGGAGGTGATATCTATCTCTTCGTTTATCGAAATTATGATTTTTGAATTGATAGAGTTTTTTTGTATATTGTGAACTTTTCCAAAAAGTTGATTTCTAGCGCTTGTTCTAAGAGAGCTTCGTTGCAAAAAAGTTTGTAAATCAGAGAAGTTTTTAGTGTGTGATTCGATAGCTTTTAGAAACTCATGCTGTGATTCGTAAAGCAAATCATACATCTTTATGTACTCTTTTGCGATACTGCTTAGCCTGCTTCCACCCCCACCCACACCACCTGTACTTGTTATGACAAGGGTGTCGTTGGATACACTTTTCATCTCATTTAAAGAGTCCCAAGCAGCTTTATAACTCATCTTCATAATTTTTGCAGCTTTTGAGAGTGAGCCGTATTTGTCTATGTTTTTTAAAAGCTCAATTCGCCCTTTCCCTAAAAAACCTCTGTTGTCTTTGTCAAACCATAGACTGCTATCTATGTGCATTATTTGTCACTGTCTTCTTTATATAAAAACTTGAAGTATTTTCTAACAATTTTTGGCTTATACCCAGTATATCCACCCCAAATTGCAACACAGCCTAAGCTTATCCATATAGGAGCGCCTAGATATGTCAATCCATAAAATATTATCAGGCTAATGCCAACAATGATAGCAAAATCCAACATTGTATCTATCAGTTTTGTCATTTTATTACTCCACTAACTAAATACACCAACTTTTGAAAAACAGAGACTTGGTAAGATGTGAACAGAAAAATTTGCAGGACTAGTTGCAACTAATTCAAGAATTTTTCTGTTTGCAGATTACTAAGTATCTGTTTTCCCTTTGGGTGCTTTAGTTTTGCCCATATACTTCGTTAGATTTATTCAACTTAGCTTTGGCTAAGCCTTCATAAATCTGCTTCGTCTATGAACAAAACTAAAACATCAAAAGTTGATGTATTTAGTTAGTGGAGTAATAAGTATCCTTTTAAGTACTCTATCGCTAACCAAGTAAGGGCACTGCTGATTCCAGCTAATACTCCAGCTAGTGCATCATCTCCAATGACTCCCGATCCACCCTTTACATCTCTATCTATTTTGCCTATCAAAGATGGTTTCCAGATATCAAAAAGTCTAAAATATACAAAGCTAAGTAACATTTGTGTTATGGTGGTAGAGCTCAATACAAAAGCTATCCAAAGTCCTATGACTTCATCTATGACTATGCTTTTATCATCGTGTGTACCGCTCTTTTTTTCATATTTGTCTATCTCTTTGATTCCAACTACTGTGATTAAGATAGTGAGTAAAAGAAGTGTGTCTGTATGAAAAAATTGCAAAAGTACAAATCCTGTAATCCCAGCCAGTATACTTCCAACAGTTCCAGGTGCATATGGTGATAACCCACTATAGAAGAATGTTAAAAAAAGTCTTTGCATTTTGTTCCTTATGTTAAAGAGGTAGTTTGATGAAGTTTCATAAGATTTAGATAAAATTCCTCTTCGCTATGATCCTCTAAAAGCCCATTGTTTGGAAAGATATCATCATATAATCTGTTTATATTTTTAAATCTGTTTGGCATGCAGATACTGAGTAGTTTTGAAGATATATCGGTCCTCATCAAAACAGCAGGAGGAAGTATGCCAGCTCTAAAAAACCTACGCAGAGCTTTTGAATTGTATTTGATATGCTTATGGTTACCATGTGGGCAAGTACTACTATTTACGAGGGTTTTGCAATCTTTGCAATATACAAATCTTGATATAACCTCTATCTCGATGTCTAGTGATTCATACTTGCTTAGTATAGATTTTATCTCATTTTTATCGTAGTACATCCCAATGCCCGTGTGATTTTTTCCTATTATAAATTTATCACACCCAAAATTATTTGCACAGATGCAATCAAGTATGGCATCATTGTGACCAGCAAAAAGATATGTGCTTTCAAATGGAACAACTAAGACTCTATTTTTCGGAAGGTAGTTGTCTATACCGTATTTTAAGATTTCATATTTTTGTTCAAAAGTCATTTTATTTGGTTTTGGCATATGTTTTGAAAGAAATACGATAACAAGGTCGGTTCTCTCTAGTGTGATACGTAGTAGTCGTTCATGAGCTCTATGAAATGGTCTAGCGTCCATCATGATAGCCGCTACACTTTTGGCGCCAGTACTCTTTATAGTCTCTTTTATAGTCTCTTTTACATTTTTGATGCCAGAATAATCAACTTCATATTTTCCATATATTGAGTAATTTCCAAGTCTATTTAGAAAGTCCCTTGCCACTCTGTTTTGCATATCATAATTTCCAAATATTTGCTCTATCCTTCTTCTTCTGTCTATTTTGAAAAAGCCGTCAGCATCTATGCGCCCTCTTACAGCATTATCTACTATTATATCAATTTGCTCACCCTTTTTTAAGTTAGATATAACCTCTTCATTTCTTCTGCCAGATGGTGCTAAAATAAAAGGAAATGGGAAAGGTTTGCCTCTATAAAATCCTGTATGGTCAACCTCTTTTGCCTCCTCCTCATTCATGAGTCTATCAACTGGTTTAAATATGCCCTCTTGGGCAAATGATAGGGTGGCAAGTGCTTGTTTATCGATGACTATGGATCTATTTTTTCTTGTTGATACCATATTTCTTCCTTTTTTCCCAAAGACTCTTCCTTGAAATTCCTAGTTTTTTTGAAAGTTCCGTATCTGGAAATTTATTTTGAAAATTTAATATGATATGTTTGACATAGTCATCGATGGAGAGAATTTCACCTTGATTTAATATCTTAGAATTATTGTTTAACTCAATATAGAAAAATGGTGCATCTTCTGTCAAATCAGTAGTTGACATAAAGACTTTACGATTTTCTATAGCATTAAAAATCTTACTCTTTTCACTTTTTTTCATTTTTTGCAATTCAGTTAAATATATAATTTCATCTTTTGGAACTCTTGTGATTTGCTCTATTGTGTTGGAGCTAGTTAGCGATATAAAGGAGAAAGGCTTTTTAATTTTTGAGCAGTATTCAAAAACAAGCGCATCTGCCATTTTTTGAGAATTTGTTCTGATGATTGCTGGGAATTTTATCTTTGTATCCATTTTTGGAAGGTTTGAACTCTCAAATATATGTAAAAGGTAGTTTCTATATGTTACATTTTCCTTTTTTATGACATCAAAATCATTTAAGTGTTTAAGTTTTCTGACAAGCTCCTCGATCATGAAGGGCTTTTGTATATAGTCACTTGCCCCAGCTTTTATAGGATTTGATACTGTGTCATTGCTTATGTATGAAATCATCAAGATGATTATGGAATTTTGATGTTTTTCTATAACAGGATAGAAATTTTGCCCAGAAATATTTGTTGAAAGCAAGACAGAGTCATACTTTTCATCTCTTAGGGCATCTTGTATTGTGGTTGCGATATCACATTTGTAGCCAATTTCAATCAGTTTTGATGCGATACTTTGTGCCAAATATATTTCGTTCTCAACTATTAAAATCTTCATGATTATATCTTTGTCCAATCTATAAATTTTAGGCTTGAGGTTGCTTGCACTCCTACACCTTCACTTCTGCCTATAAAACCAAGCTTCTCTGTTGTTGTAGCTTTTATATTTATATAAATCGGTTTTATATGGAGTATTTTTGCTATTGTCTCTCTCATCTGTCCTTTGAATTTTCCTATTTTTGGAGTTTGTGCCATAATTGTTATATCGCAATTGATAATCTTATATCCAACTTGTGTTACAAAACTAAACACTTTTTTAAGTAATTCCTTAGAGTCTATATCTCTATATCTATCATCATCATTAGGAAAAAGCTCACCAATATCTCCAGCTCCTATGGCTCCAAGAAGAGAGTCAATGAGAGCATGGATAGCTACATCACCATCCGAATGTGCCTTAAAACCTATATTATCTTGAATTTTTACTCCACACAACATCATAGGTTTTCCATTTTCAAATTGATGAACATCAAATCCGTTTCCTGTAAATATATCAAGATTAGGTTTTTTATCTTTTGGGATTTCATTTAAATCCTCCAAGAAAGTTAGCTTTTTTGCTTTTGCATCACCTTTTACATAAGTTACAATTCCACCCATAGCCTTTATAGCACTACTATCGTCTGTATATTGTGTTTTTGTTTCAAGTGCGCGAGATAATACCTTTGTAATTGAGAGTTGAGGAGTCTGTATAAGTTTAACTTTTTC
>JALUXQ010000026.1 GCA_027013265.1 Campylobacteraceae bacterium
GACGACAGTATCACTTGCGTTAAGATATGGCACCGTTATATCAGCTTTACCTTTTTCTTTTAACACCCTCTCAAGCATATCATCACAAACAAAAACTCTAGCAACATCACTTACTAAGACATGTGGAGTATCTACCTTTAAAAGGGCATTCTTTAGTGATTCTTGTCTACTTTTTCCACCCTCTACAAATACAAAATCACTTCTGTATTTTTTCATATACTCTATCTCATCTTTGTGGGCAGTTACAATTATTTTAGCAAATTTTCTATTTTTTGTGATATTTTGTGTTGAATATAACCAAAGTGGAGTATCTCCAAACCTTAGCCACTGTTTTTTAATATCATGCTTAAATCTCGTAGAATTTCCAGCTCCTAGCATAATAAGAGACAAATCAGGCAATTTTTGTCCTTTTTCTTTAAAGTGTTACGATATTATACACTACCAAAGCTTTTTTTTATCTTTTTTGTGTTAAATTCCGCCTACAAGATAATAACTGACCTTAGCATCCTAAGGTCAGATAACAACAAAGGAGTTTAGAGTTTATGATAGATAAAAATAGTGCAAATGAAAAACTAAAAGAGGTTATATATCCTGGGTTTGAAAAGGATATTGTATCTTTTGGTTTTGTCAAAGTTATTGATGTAAAAGATGACAATGTATATGTCGAGTTAGATATCGTTTCATCAAGCGAAGATGTGGCAAATGAGTTAAAATCAAATGTTACTTCAAAACTAACAGAAATTGGAGCAAAACGAGTAGATGTGGCTATAAAGCAACCAAAAGCACCTACTCAAAAAAGTAACTCACAAAGCGGTAAAAATATCGCTCCCCAAGTCAAGAACTTTGTTATGGTAAGTAGTGGTAAAGGCGGAGTTGGAAAAACTACAACAACAGTAAATCTTGCTATATCACTTGCAAGTCAAGGTAAAAAAGTTGGATTGCTAGATGCAGATATTTATGGTCCAAATGTCCCAAGAATGATGGGGATAGTTGGTAAAAACCCAGAAGTAGTAGGAAATAAACTACAGCCGATGCAAGCTCATGGAGTAGATGTCGTGAGCATGGGAAGCTTGATGGAAAATGGACAGTCTCTTATATGGAGAGGTGCTATGATCATGAAAGCCATAGAACAACTGCTTCGTGATGTTCTTTGGAGTGATTTGGATGTGTTGTTCATCGATATGCCACCAGGAACTGGTGACGCTCAGCTAACTTTAGCTCAAAGTGTTCCTGTGACAACTGGGATTTGCGTCACAACTCCTCAACAAGTAGCACTTGATGATACAGAGAGAAGTTTGGATATGTTTAAGAAGCTTCACATTCCAATAGCTGGAATCATGGAAAACATGAGTGGTTTTATCTGTCCCGAGACAAATAAAGAGTATGATATATTTGGAAAGGGAACAACTGAGCCGCTTGCTAAAAAATTTGACACTAAAATACTAGGCGAGATACCGATAGAGCCTTCTATAAGAGAGGGCGGAGATGCTGGAAAACCAGTTAGTTTTTTTGCCCCATCAAGCGAAAGTGCCAAGAGATACCAAGAAGCAGCTAGCAAGTTGTGGGAAGATATAGTTAAAATCAACGAAGAGGGTGGGGTTGATAATGAAGCAATTCAGCCGACTATTGGAGTAAATGGCGGAGCTAGCGCATGTTCGACTAGCAGTTGTGGTTCTTAATAAGCTCTAAGTTTAGAGAATACGAAAAAATTAAGAATTTAAACACAGAGGTAGAGTTTCTCTCTGCCTCTGTGTGATAAATTATTACTCTACCGACTAAATACATCAAAAGTTGATGTATTTAGTCGGTAGAGTAATAATCTGTTTGTTTTTTAAATTTTAAATCCGACTATGGTAATATCATCATTCGTATCTTCATAGCCTTGGTAATCATTAAGGATATTTAAGAACATTTCTTGTTGATCTGCCATGGATTCATTGCGATATTTATTGATAATATCCTTAAACCTTCTTTTGCTAAATGGAAAGCCTTTTTCTCCACCATTTTGGTCAAAATACCCATCAGTTGAAAGGTAAAATTGCATCCCTTTTTGTACTGTTATTTTGTGCTCTTGAAATTCAAAAAGAACATTGGATGTTTTGTAACCAACAGAGTGACGAGAGCCTTTTATAGTTTTTAATTCTGTATTATCTAGATAGAAAAGTGGAGTTTCAGCTCCAGAATACTTTATAATTTTTTCTTTTTTATTGTAATATATTATGCCTCCATCAAATCCTGCATTTGATATACTGTCTCTGTCTTCCTGCTTTAGTAACTGTTTCATCTTTCTATTGAAATAACTAAGTATCCATGCAGGACTTACATCTATTTTGGCATCACTGTTTATTTTAGCAACTACCTGTCTTTCAATTGCTTTTACTAGCATTGTAACAAAAGCTCCTGGCACACCATGTCCTGTACAGTCTATAACCATTAGTAAGCACTCATTTTTATCTCTTAGTTCTTCAAAAAGATAAATATCTCCACCAACTATATCTTTAGGGTGCCATATTGCAAAGTAGTCACTGTAGTAGTGTTTGAAAAGTTGATTGTCAGGAATGAGAGCACCTTGGATAAATGAGGCATATTTTATACTATCTTGAGTATGTCTATGCATCTGCTCTATCTTCTTTTTGGCATTTTCTATTTCGGTGATATTGGTAAACACTGCTGATTTCAGATTGTTTTCTCCAGGCAATTTTGTTGCAGTTGCAGAGAAAATATAGTCTATACCGCCCCTTTGAATCATTACTTTATGTGTCTGATTT
The DNA here is from genome assembly GCA_027013265.1 of Campylobacteraceae bacterium. Classification (GTDB taxonomy): domain Bacteria; phylum Campylobacterota; class Campylobacteria; order Campylobacterales; family Sulfurospirillaceae; genus JAADIZ01. The sequence goes on from JALUXQ010000026.1 coordinate 2,769, forward strand.
TGGTGGGAAATTATATAATCTATCCACATCTCATCATCTACTTTAGTTTGTAGATAGATATTTGGATACTTAGTATCAAATGTTTCACAAATACACTTTGAGTTATATTTTTTAGCAAATTCCTCTTTAGAAGTGACAGCAAAAAAATCTAAAAATGTTTTGTTTACACTTTTCAAAGTGGCACCATCTGTTGTTATTATGATTTGCTCCTGAGAATCAAGCAGTGTTTGTGTAAATTGTTTCTCTTTTGCAAGTTCTTGCGTTCTATTCTCTACTAAATCTTCAAGGTGATTTTTATATCTTTCTATCTCTATCTTCGCTTGTTGAGCATCTTCTGCCAAGTTCATTGAAGCGATATTGGCCTTTTTCATCTCAAGTTGTTGCTCTTGATAGTTAAACTTTTCATTTGAAAGTGTTACGATAATTTCTGTAATCTCTTTCAAAAACCCAAGTATGTGGGGGAGTTTGTCCTCACTTAAAACAACAACATCTTTGATAGCTCGAACATAATCACTCGTGTTGTATTTAAAAATTTTGGCTTGATTTGTAAAAAAGTCTATATCGGGGTCGTGTATAAGGAATTGTCCAATAAAAAAGTTGGCAACATGCTTACCTTTGATAATAATCGGTGAAGCACAATCGATAAGACCATTTTTGCATTTATAAACAGAAAAATTTTCTCCATCTTCTAATTTATGTGATATATCCGTATCACTCTCTATGCACCGCTTACAACTTTCACTATTTGCTCTATGAAAGTCTGTGCAAGCAACAGACCATTTTGATTGCACCAAAATATTGCCCTCTGTATCAATGATTGCAAGAGGCACATGCATAAAACTGTAAAACTCTTCCATAAGCAACTGAAGCTTTGGAATATCCAAAAGGTCTTTTATGTCAATCTTCTTATTTGAATCTGTTTCAAGATTTGTTGATAGATTTTCCTCTAGTGTATCAACAATTGGATATGGTTTTTGTATGCCTAGTTTGTTTGCATACTCATTTATCTCGTTTTTTAGCTCCACCATTCTATTTTCTCTACCGCTTAAAAGTCTATTTGAGCGTTCTGTAATTTGAAGTTGTTTTGTTTGTTGCGTAGTTAGCTCTTTAAGCTCCATATTTTTTAGCTCTAGTGTTTTACGGTTTCTATTGGCAAACCATACAAGAAAAAGCATAAGTAAAATCACAAAGCCTATAATAGAAAAAATACTAAGGTAGATTGTCTGTTTTAGTTTATCAAAAGAGCTCATAGCCTCTTTCACATCTATTTCGGTAATGATACCAAAATGGAGATTCTTATCCCATAACCACGCTCCAAATACATCGATACCTCTATAATCTTTATAGCTACTTATGCTATACCCAGAGTGTTTTTTAAGAACACTTGCTGCTGCTAGTGTTGGCTTGGATTTGTACATAATTTTGATATTTAAAAATGAGTGTTGATTTTTCTTTATCAGGCCGATTTTCCTCAGCTCATCATCAAATCGGCTATTAGATATAAGTTGTGCTCGTTTGTTGATTATATATGTTTCGCCTGTTTTTCCCATTCGTTCAACATTTAAAATTCTGATCATACTGGCGGGTGTTATACCAGTTGCATATACTGCTATAATTTGATCTGTTTCTTTATCGTAAATTGGTGTTAAAAAGTAGAGTTTTGTAAATAGCCCATATTTGTCTTGTTTGTCTATTTTAGGGTGGATAAAAGCATAGTTACCATCAAAGGCATATTGTATCTCTTTGGTTACAAAAGGTAGTGCGATTTTCGTTCCTATCAACTCTTTTGTAGATGATCCCAATATCGTATCGTCTTTCGAGACTATAAAGTAAGAGTCCCTATCTTTAAATGTCTTTTTTGTGCTTTTATAATACTGCTCTATATTTTGTTGATTTTCTTTTAAAAATTTTATACTATTTTTATGTGTAGTTAATAATTTTATATTGTATAAATATGGAGAATTATGGACAATATATTCTATAGAATCCTTTTTGTTGTAGTACCACTCTTGAAGGGCTACTTGGGTAGAGTTTAGTATTGTAACAAGAGCATCTCTTAGCTCTTTTTTCTTGACTCTTTCCAAGTTTGTTACAGATATCACCATGATAAATATTGTCACAATTGAAAATATTATACCAAAAATAAATATAGGTACACCAATATTTATATCTTCTCTTCTATTTAGATATTTAAATATAAATACTGTGATTATTAGGAAAATGATAGTTACAAATATCATCTCTTTTATAGGAAATAAATCAGAGATTGAGATATCTTTAGACAGAGATGTTGTATCAATTTTTGAGGAATTTGTCTGTTGTGTCCATTTGTTGTATACTCTATTTCTCTCTTCGTTGCTTATAGTATCTATCACTTTGTCTATCACAGAAAGTGCAACTTTTGGATAGCCTTTTCTAAAAGCCATTCTTAAATCAAAATTGTAGTGTGTTTTAAATGATATTTTTAAATTTTTAAATTTTACATTATTTAAATAATACTCTGCTGTTGCCATATTTATTATAAGTACATCTATCTTGCCATCTACGAGACCTCTTAGCCCATCTATTACATTGTTAACGCTTACGAGTGGTATATTTGGCTTATCTCTTTTTAATAAAGATTCGATAGCATAGCCACCTATAACAGCTACTTTTTTATCTTTTAAATCTGCAAAACCTTTCTTATAGTTACTACTTTTCTTGCTGACAAACACATTTGGTATAGTAAAAATAACATTTTTTGTAAAATTTGCATACTGCTCCCTATCTTTTGTTCGTGCCATAGCACTCATCATATCTACAGATCCATTTTTAATTTTACCTAGTGCTTCGTTCCAAGTGTTGGATGGAGATGCTACAAAGCGAATGCCACCTGTTTTTCCAATAATTTTTATGATATCTGCAACTATGCCAACATGCTGAGATATACCATTTTTCCACTCAAATGGCTTCCAACTGGGATCATATGCGTATTTTATTAAAGGTTTTGTAGCTAGCCACTCTTGCTCTTTTTGTGAGAAATTTATAGCTGAACTTTTATCCAATTTTTGAATAAGTTTCTTGATATCATCGATAACCCTATATTCAACTTTTTGAATCAAGTTTATCTTTTTTGTGATACTTTCAAACCATTTTTCTGGATTAACATTAACATCTTTACCTTGGAGTTTTTTAAGAGCTAATTTTTCATAGTATTGGACTTTTTTTGTGTTTTTTGCACTAAGCAGTTTGTGATATAATTGCCTTGTCTGTTCATTGGTATTTCTTAAAAAAGTTTTAAGGTAAATTTTCTCTTGTGTGTCAGCAGTTAAAAAATACTCAAATATCTCTTTGGAAAACTTTTTTTGTGAAAATAGACCGCTAAGGGCTGCTCTTTTTTGCCCTATACTCTCCTTGTATAACAAGAGGGTAGAGTAGTTATATAGCTTATTGATTAGTTCTTTGTTTTTGAAATGATCAGATATGTCAGAGATATTTAAAAGAAGTACTCCGATAATTTGTGTATATTTGGAGTAAGTTTTAGCAAAATTAATATTTAAGTTGGCTACATTTTTTCGTAAAGTAAAGAGATTGCCAAAAAGATCATTTAAGCTCTTTTGTCTGCTTTTGCTATAGTATTCTTGTAATAATTTGGAGTTTAAATTTAAATAAGAGAGTAGTTTTTGTTTTGAAGTATCACTAGCAAGTTTAGTATCTTTAAGTCTAGATTGAAATTCTACTCCATTTGAACTGATAAATCCTGTTGAAGCCCCTCGTTCTTTTTGCAAAGAATGAATAGTGTTGCTCATAAGTTCAATCAGCGTAACTGTCATTTCCCTTTGCATTGTTTGACGAGAAACAATATTTGAGTGTTTATTGGAAAAATTAGATTTTTGTAGTTCTCCTTGTGCAAAAACCACAAAAGGGAGCATAAAAATAAATAGATATCTTGTTAATATGTTCATTATAAACCTCTATAATTGACCTCAGTACCCTTAGATTATATCAGTTGTATTATCAAAAACTTATTAATTGACAGAAAATAGGCTATATGTCAAATTAGTATAATTTTAGTATGATTTTGATAAAATGTCTAAAATTTTAAAGAGGAATATGTATTATGAAAAAGTTACAAACAGTACAAGAATTTAAAGATTTTATAGCAGACATTGAGTCGAGAAATTATAAGAAACCACTTGGCTTTGGTATTGCTAAAATTGATAGAGGTCAAAGCAATTATGATTTGATTCTTCAGGCAAATTTTCCAGTTGTAAACTGGAATGAAAATTTTGGTTCAGCTTTTGTATTTTTGGAAGCGCTGATTCAAAGTGGGGTTGAAGTTGATTTTAGTGGAAGTGAATTTGTGAGTGAAATAGATAGAAAATTTGTAAAATTTGCATATAAGGCTTTTTATCCATTTTTAGACTCTGCTACTGGTGAAGCCCACAAGAATGTACAAGTCATAAATATACTCAAATGGATAGGCAAAGATATAAAATTGGATGACTACAGAGTTGTATTTATATTTGAAGATGAGGCTCCAAAGAGTGTTGAGAGTGTCTATCTCAAACTTTATGCACTTTCAAGTGGTAAAGCAGAACTTAGAAGTCTAAATCTAAATGGAGCTTTTGGGGTGTTGCCAAATGTTGCCTGGAGTGGAAGAGAGCCGATAGAGTTAGATTGGCTAAGAGCCAATGAGGTAGAGTTAAAGCTTTTAGGAGAGTATCCGACAATCGACAGTGTAGATAAATTTCCAAGATACCTTTCACATATAATTCCAAGCGACAATACAAGAATCCTAGATAGTTCAAAAGTTCGCATGGGCGCTCAATTAGCAGCAGGCACTACTGTGATGCCAGGAGCTAGCTATATAAACTTTAACGCCGGCACAACAGGAGCTGTCATGGTCGAGGGGCGCATTAGTTCGTCAGCGATAGTAGCAAAAGGAAGTGATGTTGGTGGAGGAGCTAGCATACTAGGAGTGCTAAGTGGCACAAATGGAAACCCTGTAGGCATAGGAGAAAATACCCTGCTTGGAGCAAACTCAGTCACAGGCATACCGCTAGGTGATGGCTGTATAGTTGATGCTGGAATAGCTATACTTGAAGGTACAAAGATAGCCATAACTCCAAACCAGCTTAAAAAAATAAAAGAGGCAAACCCAGACTTTTTATGCGAAGATAGCGATGAAGTTCAGTTCTTCAAAGGCTTAGACTTAGCAGGTATGAACGGCATACACTTCAGACAAAACAGCACAAATGGTATGATTCAAGCCCTTAGAAGCCAAAGAGAAGTTGTTTTAAATAGTGAACTTCACTAAAAATTTTTAGTTAGCGGTTGCCTCTTTACTAGAGGTAATCGTTTTCTTTTTTTATTTTTTATGCAAAGTGCCAAACTCATTATGGTATAATCTGCCAAAAAATTTAGGATGATAAATAGATGGTAGAGGTAAATAATTTAACAATGAGATATGGCGCAAGAGTGCTGTTTGAAAACATAAATCTAAAGTTCGATGCTGGTAAAAGATATGGTCTTATAGGTGCAAATGGAGCTGGCAAGAGTACCCTTATGAAGATTTTGTCAAAACAGTTACAACCAACAAGTGGAAATATTTCAGTTCAAAACGGTTTAAGAGTCGGTACTTTGAGTCAAAATCAGTATGCCTTTGAAGATTTTACTCTCAAAGATGCCGTCATGTATGGCAATAAAAGACTATACGATGCCATAAAAGAGAAAGAGAATTTATATATAAATGGTGATTTTGAAGACGAGAAAGTTAATGACAGGCTAGCAGAGCTTGAGATGATTTGTGCCGAAGAGGATCCAACTTATGAAGTGGATGTAAATATAGAAAAGACTCTTGCGTCTTTGGGATTTCCCGTTGATATGCATGAAGAGCTGATGAGTTCACTCTCTGGCGGTGATAAGTTCAAGATACTTCTTGCTCAGGTTTTGTACTATAAACCCGAAGTTCTATTTTTGGATGAGCCTACAAATAACCTTGATTTAGAAGCTATAGCATGGTTAGAAAATAAGCTTAAAAGACATGATGGTACTATGGTGGTTATCTCCCATGATAGGCACTTTTTGAACTCAATTTGTACAAATATACTTGATCTTGATTTTAAAAAAGTACGAGAGTTTAGCGGAAATTATAATGACTGGTATATCGCTGCAAATTTAATACAAAAACAGCAAGAGTTAGAGAGAAATAAGAAACTAAAAGAGAAAGAAGATTTGGAAGCTTTTGTAAGACGATTTTCTGCAAATGCCTCAAAAGCCAAGCAGGCTACAAGTCGTCAAAAACAGTTGGACAAACTAAACATCGAAGATATGCAAACTTCGACTAGAAGAGATCCTAGTATAGTGTTTAAACTAAAAAGAGAGATAGGAAACGAAATCTTAGAGTTAGAGAATATCTCTAAAAGCTTCGGTGAAAAAGTTTTGAGTGGCATTAGTTTTACGGTTGAAAAAGGTGACAAGATAGCTATTATCGGACCAAATGGCATAGGTAAGACTACACTCATCAGCATTATTATGCAAGATTTGCAAAGTGATAGTGGCAGAGTAAAATGGGGAGCAACCATAGAGCCTAGTTATTTTCCTCAAAACACAACTGATTTGATAGATGGCGATGAGCCACTGTATGAGTGGTTACAGGGATTTGGAGAGAAAAAAGATATAGATGAGGTGAGAAAGTGTCTTGGTCGTATGCTTTTTTCTGGAGAAGAGCAAAAGAAGAGCATAAAGAGTATAAGCGGAGGAGAGAAACATCGTATGATGCTTTCAAAAATGATGCTCCAAAAAGGAAATTTCTTAGTTTTGGATGAGCCTGATAATCACCTTGATTTGGAGGCTATCGTAGCACTTGGAGAGGGACTTTATAACTTTGGGGGCAATGTCATATGTGCTACTCATGATAGAGAGCTCATAGATGCTTTTGCAAACAGAATCATAGAGCTAAAAGAGGATGGAGGTTTCACAGATTTTAGAGGAGATTACGAGGAGTATAAAGAGCATCTTGGTATATAAAACAGATTTGCTTAGAATTTGTTACAGATTTACACTAGCTTGCAAATAATTGATAAAAAGTAGCTTTTTAACATATTTTTTGATAAAATTTACAGTACAATAGTATCTTAAGGAGTGGGTTATGGTAAAAAATATCGTTTTAGCTTTAGTGCTACTGTTATCTCTTGGCATTTCATCTTCGCAATTTGATAAAAAGGTAACAGTTCTGAATCAAAGCAGAAGTGACAAAGTGGTAGAAATCTTTAAAGAGATGATGAGAGCATATGAAGAGGAAGATTTGAGTGGGTTTTTTTCTTATGTTTCTGAGGACAGGTTTGTGCAAGACTACATGACATTTTATGATGCCATAGATAAAGACATGAGAGTATATGACATATTAAATGTAGATACATGGATAGATAAAATAACAGAAGATGGCGTAAAAAGATATCTATATGTCACTTGGGATAAAAGATACCAAAGCACAACAAGCAACAATGAACTCTCCAAAAAAGGTTACTCAAGATTTCTTTTTGATGAAGTAAATGGAAAATATAAACTGATTGGACTAGCAGGCAATAACTTCTGGGGTGGAAGTTTGAGTGAATGGACACGAGATATGCCAGAGATTGCAGGGCAAGTCAACAGACTTCCTGATTTTACGATTGCTAATGCCAGCACTTCTTCTTTTGATATTAAAAATATTGGTACTGCTGATTATATCGGAGATATTCAGTGGAAAGTCTCGTGCGGTGGCAGCACCGTGGCTTCAGGAACATACAATGGTGGTTTATCTGTAAATTCTTCTATTGCCATAAACTTTAGCTTGGGTCAATGTTATTCTGCACCTACTATATCGGTTGATCCGAATAATTTAGTAAGAGAATCCAATGAAAATAATAACCAAACTTCTCTAGCATTTTAGTAACCATGAAGAAGTTAATAATTATATCTGTATTCGTTATGACAACATTCGCAGCAGATAAGAAAGATGATATATGGAAGGCAAGCGGGCACTTAAGCACTTATATCCAAAGTATTGATACTAAAGGTGAAAGTAACACAACAAGAGAGGGCACTACTCATAAGGAGGATCTTTATCTAAACTTTAGGGGACCACTTAAAGATGGACATGCTGGTACTGAGATGAGAATGAGAACTACAAATGATAGCAATATTCAAGCAGATGGCGAAGAGCTCATCTATCTGCATTCATATTTTAAAAATAGTGTGTGGACATTAGAAGCAGGCGATGTTGCAGCATCTTTAAACCCCTATATATTTGGTGGAAGCGTGAAAGGCTTGAAAGCAAAATACAAATCTCCAAACAGAAACAAAAAGTGGGATTATACAGTTATATCTGGTTTCAAGAAAGCATCTTGGAGAGAAGTACTTAAAAATGTTCCAAATGAAGACCCAACGGCATATAAAGGAGCTTTTGAAGCTAAGTACACATATGCAAGAGCAAAAGAGATATCCATAAGTACAGTAGCATATAAAGATGATTTAGCAACGGCAGATGCTAACTCAACAGTTGTTGGCAAAAAAGGAGTAGGAGTTGGTATTGATGGCAAGTGGAGATTTAGTAGATATTTTACACTCAAGGGTAGAGTTGCCTTGTCAAACGGAACTAATGATATTAAAAATCACAAAGCCAGTAAAACACAAGGTGCTATATATCTAAAACTACTCACTAGACCATTGTTGAGATCCATTAGGAGTAACTTTATATACCAAAGGGTAGCATCTGATTTTATATCGTTTGGTGGCAGTGGTACAAAAGATAAAGAGCAGGTAGAGAATTTAACTTCATGGAGAGTAAGCAGAAAATTCAGGGTAAATCTCAGCTTCAAAACAAATAGAGATAATCTAAATGGGGCATTAGGCGATACTCGTCATATATATTATGGGATGTTTCGTCTAGGTTATAAGCCTGAATTTTTAAAGAGAGGGGATATAAATTTTAAGCTTTCAAGCAGAGATACAAAGGGAAGAGGAGCCGACAATAATAGGCAGATAGCAGGAGTTGACTTTACTGTTCGTAAAAAATCTGGCTGGAGGTATGGTGGTGGTATTGAGTATAATGACTATAGCGACAACAATAATACATCGTCTTCGCAAACAACTACAATCTACAGAGCATTGGTGGGATACAGGTATAAAGTCGATACAAGTAAATCTTATCGCATAACTTTTAGAACAAACTATCAAAATATACATGCAAATCAAGATAAAATTGGCTTCAAGATAGACGCAGGATATATCCACAACAGACACTTGTCTATGGATCTATCCTATAATATAAACGATACAAACTATGATAGTTCGAATGATACTCAAAATAGTACATATCAGTTTAGAACAACATATAAAATAGACACAAAAGGCATAAAGACTATTCGACTTCTTTTGGAAAAAAGAGATGTGATTATGAAAAATAGTAGTGCTAATAGTTATGATGAATACAGAGGTAAACTCTCATTTGATATGAAATTATAATTTTAGCTAAAAAAGGAGCTTGTTTTGAAGATTTTATTTTTTATTTTTTTTAGTATTGCCTATATCTACGCAAATGTAGGTATCATAGTAGATAGTGTCGGCAACTCTACTCTGACTCGGGGAGGGAAATTTTTAAAGGTTGCACGCAAGATGAAAATCCAAGTGCACGATATTATTTTAACCAAAAAAGGTGCTAGAGTAAAGATATTTTTTAAGGATGATACAGCAGTATCACTTGGAGAGAAGACATCTTTTGCAGTGGACAGCTATTTTTATGAAAATAAAGATAAAAAATCAAATGTAAAATTTAAAGTGCTAAAAGGTTTTTTTAAAACAGTAACAGGGAAGATAAGCAAAGTAGCACCGAATAGATTTAAGCTTCAGACAAGAAATGCAACGATAGGAATTAGAGGTACTGTTTTTGCTGCTCAAGTGGGAGATAAATTAGATGTAACAATATGTACAGATGGTACCATAGTGATAACTACCAATATAGGAAGTTATGAGCTAAGCAAGGGTGGAATAGCACAAGTATCTCAAAATTCAGTACCAAAAATTTCAAAATACACAGAACAACAAAAAGCAGAAATAATAAAAAAATCTGGTTGGCATGGAAGTATGACTCAGAATGAGTTAAAAAATTATATAAAAAACAACTTTAAAGAACCAGTAAAATCTCAGCTCTTAGAAGTGATAGAAAATATATTTCAAAAAGATAGCAGTGAAAGAGGAAACTTGACACAATATAGACTAGAAGATGCCGATAATTTAGGTTTTATAGATGATATAACGATAAATGGGAGAAGTTTTGATGAACTTCCACGCAATATAGAATTTTATGCAGATGATATGAAAGATGGGAGGATAACTATAAGTGGGTTACTAGATAGCGATAAAAAAGATATACCAGTTAGTGAACTTTTAGTCGAAATAAGCTTAGATGGCGGAGATAACTGGAAAGTAGCAAGCGGTCATGGAGAATGGAAGTATAGTTTTTCTCCAAAAGCAGGAAAAACTTATGAATTATCACTAAAAATTGTTAGAAAAATCACTGTTGGCAGTAATTAGTATAATAAAGCACGAGAAGGCAAAATGTGAGCAAATTTAAACTTTTGGTCATAGAACTTGCAATAGCTCTATTCTTGGGAATTTTTACCTCCTACTTATATATAAATAAAACATCTTTTTTTGAAAATCTTAACAATAAGATAGTTGACTCTTTTTTCCTTTTCAGAGGAGAATTGAAACCAAACAAACATATAGTGATAGTTGATATAGATGAAAAAAGTCTTGCAAGGTTAGGACAGTGGCCATGGAGTAGAGACATAGTTGCATCAATCTTGCAGAGATTAACAAAATCTAGAGTAGGGATAATAGGCCTAGATATAGTTTTTGCAGAAGCTGATAACAGTTCTCCAAGGAGAGTCCTTGACAAATTAGGAAAAAGAGATATAAAAGCTCCTGATTTTGATAAAATTCTTGCAAAAACTTTACAAAATACACCAACAGTATCTGGATATATGTTTGATTTTCAAGTAGATACAAAAAGAGGGGATATCCCAAATATATCTACTATTGTAGTCGAAAAAAATTATAAAAATATAAACTTTTTACCGATTGCAAAAGGTATAATAGCAAATATACCACTTTTGCAAAAAAGCTCATACTCTAGTGGCTTTTTCAATACAATTCCTGATGACGACGGTATAGTAAGAAGTGTGCCGATGCTTGTTAAGTATAAAAACACCATATATCCCTCTCTTACTTTAGAGATGCTTCGTTTGATGTATGGAGCCAAGAGTATTGTTGTTAATTACGGCGACACTGGTATAGATAAGATAGGACTGGGAAAACTAAATATTCCAACAGATAGGTTTGGAAGGCTTAGTATAAATTTTACTGGCAAGCAGAAACTCTATAGGTATATTTCCGCTGTTGATATATATGACGGCAACTTCAAACCCAAAGATATAAAAAATAGTATAGTTTTAATAGGAACAAGTGCAGGTGGCTTGCTTGATTTACGAGCTACACCTTTTGGAAGTACATTTCCTGGGGTTGAGATTCATGCCACAGCCGTAGACAATGTCTTGAGTGGACACTTTATATCTCATCCAAATTGGATTGAAGCTGTCGATTTAGGT
>JALUXQ010000027.1 GCA_027013265.1 Campylobacteraceae bacterium
TCTATCTCCTCTTTGCTCGGATCTACCCACCCTTCTATCACGATATCGCTGTCACTTGGTATATATATAGGATTTGTTTTTGATTTGACCAAAATCGCATTTTTTTCTTTAATCAAACCATACAGTAGTAGCTCAAATACACCATTTGGCATAGGAGCTTGACCACACCAGATATATAGAGGGTCACCACCAATTGCGACACTTACTGGCATTTTTTTACCAGCTTTTTTGTATTCACTGAAAAAATGAGCTCCATCTTTATGTATCTGCCAGTGCATTCCTAATCTATTTTTATCATAAACTTGCAGTCTATACATACCAAGATTTTGCTTTTTGCCGTCTAAACTTTGAGTGTAAACTTGCCCCATAGTGATAAAAGGACCACCATCATCACTCCAAGTTTTCAAAATAGGCAAATCATACAAATTCACATCATCTTTAACGACCTCTTGGGCTAGTACTTTAGTATCCACTCTTTTTGGAAAAACTGTTCTTAGGCTAAAAAGCTCTTTTAGCATACTAACTTTATCCATAAATTTTGAAGGTGGTTTTATATGTAACAAATTCTCTATTTTGTCGGCAATCTCATCCGGCTCTTTGCCAAAGATGAGTCTAGTGGCTTCATGAGAACCAAAAACATTCATCAAGACTGGTGTTTCAAATCTTTTATCTAGCCGTTTACAAACAGGATTAGCAAAAAGAAGTGCTTTTGAGTTTTTTTGTTTTACCTCTACATAAGCGATATGAGCCATCTCTAAGTCAATATCTACCTCTTTATCTATAACTCTCAGCAGATTGTTTTCTTTGAGCAACTCAATAGTTCTTGTCATTTACAATATCTCACCTAGAGCCATTTTCTCAGCTCTTTGAAGCAACTCTTTTGCACCTCTGTCTATCATGTTTTGTGCCAATTTTTTACCTATTGTCTTATGATTTTCTCTATCAATTTGCACTTTTTCTCTTAAAACTTCTGTGCCATCAGGCAAACCTATCAAGCAAGATATATCTATCTTATCTCTATTTACTTTTGCATTTATGCCTATTGGAACTTGACAACCACCCTCTAAAACTGTTACAAAATCCCTCTCTATCGTAGTCTCTATCATAGCTTCCTCATCATTTAAAACCGAAACTATCTTTTCTACTTCTGGATTGTTTACTATCTCGATACCAAGTGCCGCTTGTCCACTAGCTGGAGTCATTATGCTTGTATCTATCGGCGAAAAATATCTCACTTCATCCTCTAAGCCCAATCTTTTTATACCCGCTGCAGCTAAAATGATAGCATCATACTCGCCATCTTTTAGTTTTCTAATTCTTGTGTTTACATTGCCTCTTAGATTTTTGATAACCAAATCAGATCTTCTCTCTAAAAGCTGCATTCTTCTTCTTAGACTTGTTGTCCCTACAACTGCCCCTTTTGGTAATTCATCCAAACTAGTGTATTTTTCTGAAAGCATAGCATCTCTTACATCTGCTCTTTTTGTTATCACGGCTAGTTTTAAACCACCTGGAAACTCCATGGGTACATCTTTTAGACTATGAACTGCAAGATGAGATTCACCTCTTAGCATTGACTCTTCAAGCTCTTTTGTAAATAGCCCTTTGCCACCTATCTTAGCAAGTGGAGTATCAAGTATTTTATCGCCTTTCGTAAGCATTGTTTTAAGCTCTACACTTAAACTATCATGGGCTTTCATCAAAACTTGCTGTACATGTTTCGATTGCCATAGGGCGAGTTTGCTTTTTCTGGTTGCTATTATCAACTTATCCATTCTATTTACCCTCTTTTGCTATCTTTTTATAAAGTGACCTTGTTGGATCTTTTTTACCGTTTACATACAGAGTCGGTGTTCCTCTAACCATCAAATCATTTGCAACCTTGATGTCATTTCTTACTCTTTTTAGTATATCTTCTGTATTTATATCTTTTTTTGTTAAGTTTGTCTTAAATACATTATTAAAATCTTTTAAAATGGTCTCTTCGTCACTCTTGAAAAATTCAAACCCCTCGCTATAAATTTTTAGTGTCAAGTCTTTTATCTTTTTAAGCTTGCTAGCTGCTAATTCTGCTTTTACCAAAGTAACACTTCCTGGGTGAATTGAGAGTGGTAAATAGTAGTAATAAAGTGCAAAGTTCTTGTCATGTTTCTTTATCCACGAAATTAAACTTGGTACAAAATTTATACAAAACGGACACAAAGGATCACTAAAAAGAAGAAGTTTATTTTTGGCATTTTTATTACCCATCAAAAAGTGTTTATTATCATATAGTTCCTTACTTACAGGGAGTGAAAATTTACCTTTTATGCTTCTTCCATTATTTAAGTCTATGAAATCTTTACTTACAAGTTTTCCATCTGAAAATATGACATCTTTCACTGAAATATCTTTATTTTGACTTGGAATTTTTAGATCGATCTTGAGAAAATATGCTTTCCATTTTTTATTTATAGGCACCACCTCTTCATGGATTACTTGAGCTTTTTTAAACTTATAGCCTTTTCCTGTATTTATAGCTCTATCTATAAAATTTATCAACTTTTGTTCAATTGTTTGGCTACTTGCGCTAGCTATTGTGCTATTTATTAGAATTATGCTCAATAATCTCAACATCAATGACATCATCATGTATCCCCTTCTCATTAAAATTTTTATATCTATTGTTCCTACCTACATGTAGAATTTTTCTCGCAAAAATTGTTGCAAAGAAACTAAACTGCAACAGCAACCCTAAAATATCACTAAAGAAACCTGGAAGTATCAAAAGCAGTGCCCCTAAAAGTGAAAAGGCATTTAACTTTTGAAACTCTTCTATAGAGATAGTTCTGTTATTTAGCGCACTTAGACTTTCAAAAAAGGTGTATCTAAAGTTGGCTATCAGGCTTATGCCTATCATAGCCGTTGCAATTATCTCTAGAAAAGTTGAAAAACCTCCTATGGCTGAAGAGATACTTGAGCTAATCATTACCTCTAAAAAAAGATATAAGATAAAATAGATCAAGACAAAAGACCTTGCAATAAATCAAAAACCTCATCTTTTTTTACCTTTTTCTTATCTAGTGTTTTTCTCTCAATCAACTCTACTTCACCATCTTTCAAGCTTTTCCCCACTATAAGAGCATATGGAAAACCCAAAAGTTCAAAATCTCTCATCTTAAAACCAAATCTCTCTTTTCTATCGTCAATTAAAACTTGCTTTTTATCAAGTTTTTCATACAGTTCATCTGCAAAACTATTTTGCTCTTCATCTTTTACATTTGAAACTATAATATCCAAAAGATATGGTGCTGTCTGCTTATTCCAGATGCAACCTTTTTCATCATGACTAGCTTCAATCATGACAGCTACCAATCTGCTTACACCTATACCATAACAACCCATATAGAAAGGTTGTGCTTTGCCATTTTTATCTAAAAATTTCGCCTCCATTGCAGAGGCATATTTTTGCCCAAGTTGAAAAATGTGGCCAACTTCGATACCTTTTGTAATGCCAAGCTTGCCACCACATGAAGGACAGATATCGCCAGCACTTACTTGAACTAAATCCTTATATCTTGAATCTTTAAAATTAAACATAGATACACCAACAAAATGATAGTTATCTTCATTTGCTCCACAAACTAAGTTTTTTTGCTCTTTTAGTTCGCTATCTATATAAAACTCCATATCATTATCTAATTTAAGAGGTCCGCAAAATCCTGGATTAAAACCCGCATTTCTCACCTCTTCTTCGCTTGCATCCACCAACTCTAAAGCTCCACAAGCATTCAGTGCTTTTGTCTCTTGGAGAGTATCATTGCCTCTTACAAAAAATGGTATGATTTTTTCTTCATCTTTATATATGGCTTTTTTTATCACCGATTTTATAGTATAAAACTCATCAATTTTAAAAAACTCTGCTATATGCCTGATACTATCCTTAACAGGAGTTGGAGTATAAAATTTTGCAAAATCTGCCTCTGGAGCCTCCACATCAGTCGTTTTTTTAGCTCTTTTTGCCGCTTCTATATTTGCCGCATATTGACAATGCTCACATACAACTATGTCATCTTCACCATTGTCAGCTAAAACCATAAACTCTTTACTTCCGCTTCCGCCAATAGCTCCACTATCAGCATCA
>JALUXQ010000028.1 GCA_027013265.1 Campylobacteraceae bacterium
ATTCCTGCTCTTGTATTTGCATTTATAAATCAGGGGCAATCTTTTGATATAAAAGGGTGGGCAATTCCAACTGCGACCGATATCGCTTTTGCTTTAGGCATACTCTCTTTGCTTGGCAACAAAGTTCCCACATCTTTAAAACTGTTTTTAATGGCACTCGCCATCATAGATGACTTGGGTGCTATAATCATAATCGCACTTTTTTATACTACCGATTTATCTACTATTTCGATTGTCATCTCATTTATTTCATTGGTTGCACTTTTCATCATGAACAAAGCTGGGGTAACAAAAAAAGCAGCATTTATATTAGTAGGTACCATTCTTTGGGTGAGTGTTTTAAAATCAGGTGTCCATGCGACTTTGGCAGGAGTTGCCTTGGCATTTATGATACCCTTAAATTCTGAAGATAAAAACGGTAAAAAATTCTCTATGGCAAAAGAGATGGAGCATGATTTGCACTATTGGGTTGCTTTTTTGATTTTACCTCTGTTTGCATTTGTAAATGCGGGAGTTAACCTCAAAGGAATCTCAACCGAAGATATGCTAGGAACAGTTCCTGTGGGGATAATGCTGGGTCTATTTTTTGGAAAACAAGCTGGAGTGTTTGGATTAAGCTGGCTTGCTATAAAGTTTAAACTCGCAAGCTTGCCAAAAGATAGTAATTGGATGCAACTCTATGGGGTAGCTGTCTTAACTGGTATCGGCTTTACCATGAGCCTTTTCATAGACTCTTTAGCATACAATGACACGCAGATTTATAATTACGCAGATAAACTAGCCATACTGATAGGCTCATTTTTGTCTGGTATCGTCGGATATATCATTCTTAGATTTGCGAAAAATAGAGATAAAATCAGTAGCAAATAACTTTACTCAAAAACCATTTCGAGATCGCCATATTGCCATATGACATCTCGGTTTGATTTGGTGGCAAGCAAAGTAGCCTTAGTTTAGATATCACTATGCCCATAGCCAAAGTAAAGAAGAGATAAATCGCAAAACCTATCATGAGATTATAAAAGTACCAGACGCCAAGCCCCATAAGGATAGGAGTGTATGTTATAGAAACATATAATAGTAGCAGAAGAAATTTACACTTTTTTCCTGTTATTTTAGGTGTAAGCTCTATGATTTGCGGTACTATCTCCTCCATGTCTATTTCATGTTGATAAAATTTAGAGGTATATCCATCTCTCTTCCTTTTATCGCGACTATTGCTGCTTGAAGATCATCTATAGATTTTCCAACAACTCTGACCTCTTCACCCCTTATGGATGTTTGAACCTTTAACTTCAAATCTTTAATCTCTTTTACTATCTTTCTAGCATCATCTTTCGAGATAGTATCATTTATACTCACAGTAACTTTTACATTTCCTCCGCCAACACTATCTCTTTTGACCTCTTTTAGCGCCTTGGAAGATATCCCTCTTTTAATCGCTTTTGAAATCAATATGTCAAACATAGCATCGACTTTATTATCACTTGTAGTTGTTAGATATATCACTTTTGCATTTTCGTTATAGTCAACTTCTGCCTTTAATCCTCTAAAATCGTAGCGATTTGCTATCTCTTTTTTTGCTATCTCTATCGCATTTTTCAGCTCTTGCTTATCTATCTGCGCCGTTATATCAAAACTATGCTCTTTTGCCATCATTTGCTCCCTTTTTTATTTTTACTAAACCTATTTTTTATCATTTTTTTCTCTTTTTTGGAGTAGCCTTTTTGCTTTAAATACTCTCTCAGCTCTTGCCAACTGCTGTATGATTCAATGATTTCTTGCGTTGTTTGACTATCATTTTCGATATCAATATCTATGGTGGATTCATCTTCTTCGATAAACACATCCTCTTTTGTCTCTGTTTTGTTTTCTAAAATCCCTTGATTTGCAAGTGTAAGAATCGCCTTTAATTGCTCATCTTTTTGCTTATATATTAGCTCTATCTCATCTTTAGATTTGATTAAAAGCCTCTCTTTTTCTAGGATTAATCGCTCTTTATCGGCTTCCAAAGCTCTATTTCTCTCTTTTAGCTCTTTCATCTCATCTTTTAAAAGTTGAACATAAGCATCCTGTGCACTATTGTTTGATTTTCTTGATTGGGAGCTTTTTTTTACCTCATCTGTTAGTATCACATACTTCATGCCATTTTCTATAACAGTCTCTAGCGAACCTCGTCTAATTCGGTTATATATAGCCTCTTTACTAACGCCTAATAACTCTGCTGTTTTGATAACAGTTAGTTTTTTTCCCATTAAAATCCCTTTACAGTGAGATAGAGATATTATACAAAGTTTTGCTAAATGTTAGTTAAAGTCTGAGGAAGTTGGCCAAGATAAATCTTGGCCGATGTGTGTTTTAGAGTCTTGATTCGTATCTACGAAGCATATATAATCTTTTTAACATCTTTTTACGGGCGCTAATTTTTTGTTTTTTACGCTTTTCTGTAGCTGTTTCAAAAAATCTTCTAGCTCTCGCTTCAGTAACTATTAGGTTACGGTCAATCTGTTTTTTAAATTTTCTATAAGCTTCTTCAAAAGAATCATTAGGGTGTACTTTAATCCCTGGCATACTCTATCACCACCTTTCTGAAAAATTTTAGGGGGAATTATACCATAAATTATATAAATGACGCTTATAAATTTGATATACATAAAATAATATGATGATAAATATAAAAATACTATTGACTTTTATCGTCAATAGTTATATAATTCTAAAGTTACGAAAAGGGCGATATGTATGAATGTAATTCTATTGAAAGCCAAGGATTTCAAGACAAATATTATACAACAACAAAAGCATATATTTAGATACGCAAATCAAAACTCTATAGATGTCAACTCTACAGAGATTGATAATTTTAGCCTAAATGAAAGATTAGAATCTAAAGATAAATTAAAAGGTTTTTTAAGGTCTTTAGATTATAATGATCAGGTGCTGATATACAGCCTATTAACATTTTCAAATAATCTTGAAGAACAAATAAAGATATTTAATTGCTTGTTTGAGAGGTCTATTTCGGTACACATAACAAGTATGAATCTAAAAGTTACCAAGGATACAAGCGCAGTCAAAATCTTTTCAGCATTTTTAAAAGAGAACGATGGCTTTTTAGATATGGAAAAAACTACTGTGCAAGGTCGCCCTAAAGGTAGAATGTCAAAATCAAAATTTGATGTATATAGACTTGAAATCATAGATTTTCTTGAAAAAAAGTACTCTGTACTTGAGATTTCTAAAAGATTAAATGTGAGCAGAAGCTCCTTGAAAGACTATATAAACTCGAGAGGGCTCAGGGATTTAGTAGATACAAGAAAAAAACTACTATTGGAAAAAGATTTTAAAAAACAGACAAACACTGTATCGCAACAGTGTAGCCAAAAATAAAGGATAAAAAATAATGGCTTGTGACATAGACAATCCAGTTCATAGAAAAAAGAGATACATTAGCTTTGCAATAACCACTATAGTTTCTTTGGCGTTACCTTTTATAAGGATTAACGGAAATCATTTTTTTCTACTTGACTTTGATCAGAAAGAACTAAATTTACTCTTTACATCATTTGATATGCAAGAATTATATCTTATGCCTTTTATACTAATTCTACTATTTTTAAGCATCTTCTTTATGACAACACTTGGTGGAAGAGTATGGTGTGGCTGGTCATGTCCGCAAACTATGTTCAGAACCGTGTACAGAGATTTGCTACAAACGAAGTTACTTAGGATCAGAAGAAGCATTAGCAATAAACAGGCAAAGACAAAAAAAGGTATGTATTTTCAAAAAACTATAGCTGTGATGATCTGGGCTATTCTGGCTTTTATAGCCTCTTCCAATCTGCTTTGGTATTTTGTGCCCCCTGAAACATACTTTGTCTATCTAAAAGATCCTATGAACCATACTGTATTTTTTGGTTTTCTGGTTGGAATGACACTATTCCTCATATATGATGTTATTATGCTTAAAGAAAATTTTTGTATTTATATATGTCCTTATGCTAGAGTTCAATCTGTTATGTTTGACGAAGATACAATTTTGCCAATTTATAGCGAAAAAAGAGGCGGTAAA
>JALUXQ010000029.1 GCA_027013265.1 Campylobacteraceae bacterium
AGGCAGGTTTTTGCAAGCGTAGCCATAGCTACGGTTGTGAAAGCCTAACGAAGTCAGATGATGCGTTATCTTTTTGTCCTTTGGATGAGACAATTTGCATACAATTACTTCGTTGATAGTATTGAAGCTACTAGTAGCTCCTACATACTATCGCCTTATACTTGCAAGCAACTTGTCTCACTCAGTTTTGTATTTAGTGCGTAAGGCCAGTTATAAACATATAGAAAGGTTTTTGATCTAACTGCATATTGATCCATATGCCGTTATTGTCGCCAATAGTGCTATATATCTGCTTGATTGAGCTGTATGTTCTTGGGAGTTCAAATAGAACTTTTACACCCTTTTTGGATAGATAGGTTTTAGTGCTCCCCGTGATAGTATTGCAAAGTTCTCCGACGCCATCCATGATAGCTTCGCTATCTTTTGGATTTATCTTCTCACCTAGCATCTCTTCGAGAGCTTTTATCGCAGTTTGCTGAGGGAAAACCAACACAAATGAGCCTGTCAAATCACCTTTGAACTTCATGAGTGCACAAACCATATCACTCACTAAATCACTATTGAAAGTAGTAACAGAGTGAGAGATTTTTTGAGCTTTTAGCCCTGTGTATGTTACTAATGTTTCAACAGCGGTATCCATAAAAAGAGGCAGGTTTGAAATGAGTTGTTTAGATAGACGAAGAGTCGGTTTTTTATTTGATATTTGTTGCAAGTCTTGGTTTAAAAAACTTTGAGTAACACTAAACTCATACTTCTTGCTCTCTAAAAGCTTCTCAAACTCCTCTTTGTCGGTAGTTTTAGTAACCATATATCCAAGTTCACTAAGGTCGTATGCTAGCTTTTCAACATTTTGGCTATTTTCATCAAATATTAGTATAGATAGCCCCTTTTTAAAGGATTTTGGATCTAAAAAAAGTTTGATAGTCTCTATGTTGCGAAACAGTTCTAGATTTGTAGAAGAGGTGATGGCTTTTAGTATTTTATAGGTTTGTGTATCATAGTTATATATCCCAACTGGCATGTCAAGTTTTCTTGTATATTCGTTAAGGTGTTTTATAAAAAGTGCCAACTCTCTTGGGGAGTCATAAGATATATTTTTTACAGATACAAAGAGACCTTTTATCTTCTCTTTGCCTATAGAATCTACCTCTTTTCTAAGGGAAAATATAAGGCTTGTGTCTCTACTTTGACAGATTTTACCGCTATATTCAGCTGTCAAAACTCCACTCTTTACATCAAACATTGCTACTCCATCACAAACAAAAGTCCGTTTTATCAGTTGGCTTTGGTAGAGGTTTTCCTATGTAAAAACCCTGTGCAAAATCAACTCCTAAGTTAGTAATTGTATCTAAAACTTCTTTAGAATGAACATATTCTGCTATAGTTTTTATATCGAGCTTATTTGCAAAGTTTATGATTGTTTTGGTTAGAATCTTCATGTCGTCATTTTTATCTATATTTTTTATAAGGCTGCCGTCTATCTTTATATAATCAGGTTGTAGTTTCAATATACGCTCAAAATTAGAATACCCACTTCCAAAGTCATCTATTGCAATCTTTGCACCAAAAGATTTAACTGTTTCGACAAACTTTAAGACCATATCATAGTTATATATACCCTCACTCTCGAGTATCTCAAAAACAACCCATGAGCCTATATCGTACTCATTTAGTATGTCAAATATAAATTTGTTTGTTGCTTTATCAGAGATATCTAAAAAGGAGAGGTTAACAGAAAATTCATTTGAGGTGAGTTTAAATGTCTCAAATGCTTTTCTTATGATACTTCTTGAAAGAGCTGAGTAGAGTTTTGAGTGTTTGGCTATATCTAAAAATTCATAAGGCAGAAGTATTCTTTCGTCTTGTTTTATACGCATAAGAACTTCGTATTTATTGATCTTTTGTGTAGCCGTGTCCATGATAGGCTGAAAATACGGAATCATCAAATCATTTTCAAGAGATTTTTTTAAGGTAGTGACCATTTTTGTATTGTTTATATACTCCTCTTCTTTTGTGCTGTTGGAGTCATGTATGATATATGATTTCTGCTCCCTTTTTGCCTCTTTATAGGCGATGGACGCTAATTTCAAGAGATTTTTCTTGCCTTGAGCGATACCTAGTGTAAAGGAGATATTTATATCAATATCATTACATTTTATACCCTCTTTTGAAATTTTAAATATGATATCGTTGATATATCTTTTTAAATCGTTTTTGTTGTATTTTATAGGTATAAGTATCGCATATACATCAGCTTCAAACTTATACAGTTTTGCCTCTCCATCAGGCAAGTTCTTTTTTAGCCAGCTTGAAAATACCTTCAGAGTTTCATCCCCAAACTCGTTTCCATACATTGTATTTATAGCTTGAAAAGAGTCAATATTTAGTATAATCAAAGTCAATTCACTATTTAATGAAAACTTTAATTTATCCTTTATGAGCTGTATTCTGTTTGGCAATTTTGTCTGCATATCTATGTAAAAATTGTCCCTTATCACTCTCTTGCTAATCATAAGCTCTGTTAAGTCATGGGCAATCAGCAGGTACTCTTTGGGTGAATTTTCACTGTCAAATATAGGAACAATTGAACATCCAACAAAGGTTTGATTGTTGCCTTGGGTTTTTAGGGATAGAGTGCCGTCCCATGTTTGCATATTTTTGAGAGTTTCATAAACTTCATTTAATACTTTTTTTGTATCACAAAAGATATCATCTAGCTCTTTTAGGAGACACTCATCTTTAGTGCGAAGAGATAACTGACAAAAAGATCTGTTGACATATTTTATCTTAAATTTTAGATCTAGTTTTGCTATCGAGGCACTATTTTCAAAGGCACTGATGTACTTTTGTGATGGGTTATTTTTCTTTATCGCAAGTGGTTTGTTCTCGAAAAGTCTTGTGATGTTCAAGAAGAGCACAAACACAAGAATAGATAAAATAGAAAATGAAAAAAGTTGTAAATTATAGTACATGGTAAAATACAGAGATATAGACAAAAGTATCATCAGTGCATTTAGATACATTTTTGTGTTTTTATCCATCTTTTGTTAAACCCTCTAATTTTAGTATGAAACTCTATCAAAAAAGTGTTAAAGAACTCTTAAATTGTAAAGGATATATATTTGAAGCAAGTTTTAAATAAAATTTCTGTATAATCTCCATTCGTTTAATATTTCTCACACACCAATCCTGAAAGGTTGCAGGTAAAACTGTTGATGGGTGTGGAGGCTAAACCGAAAAAATTAACATAAGGAGAGCTTCATGGTAGCCATGAAAGACTTGTTAGAATGTGGTGTACACTTCGGACACCAAACTAGAAGATGGAATCCAAAAATGAAAAAATACATTTTTGGTGAAAGAAAAAATATCTATATTATAGATTTACAAAAAACACTTCGTTTTTTTAGATACACATATAATGTAGTTAGAGATGCAGCTGCTGAAGGACAAACTATGTTGTTTGTTGGAACTAAAAAGCAAGCAAGCGGTGCAGTTAAAGAGTATGCTGAAAAATGTGGCATGCCATATGTAAATCACAGATGGTTAGGCGGAATGCTAACAAACTATCAAACTATCAAACAATCAATCAGAAAACTAGATATCATCGAAAAGATGGAAGAAGATGGACAGATTGAACTCTTAACAAAAAAAGAGGCTTTGATGCTAAAGAGAAAAAAAGCTAAGCTTTTGGATTATTTAGGTGGCATCAGAGAGATGAAAAAAACACCAGATATGATTTTCGTAATCGATACTGTAAAAGAAAAAATTGCAGTTCAAGAAGCAAGAAGACTTGGTATCAAAGTTGTAGCTCCATTGGATACAAACTGTGATCCTGACTTGGTAGATTTGCCAATTCCAGGAAATGATGATGCTATCCGTTCAGTTAGACTATTCTGTAAAGAGATGGCGGAAGCCATGAATGAAGGAAAAGAGCTAAGAGAACAAGATGCAGCAGAAGAAGAGATAGTTGTAAGTGAAGAAGAGAAAACAGAAGTGATAGAAGAGGCAGTTAAAGAAGAATCTGTAGAAGAAGAGGTCGTTGTAAGTGAAGAAGTTACAG
>JALUXQ010000030.1 GCA_027013265.1 Campylobacteraceae bacterium
GCAAGCATAGAAGGAATAAACTGACAATAATTTGAAGAGATTCTAAAAACAAATTCAGCTATATTGTGAGCAGTTTCAGGACCAAAAAGAAACAACACTTTTTTAAACATTTCATAACTAAACATATTTGAGACCTCGCTTGTAAAATAAAAGGTTATATTATACTAAAAAAAGTCTAAAAAGATGTTTACTGCTATTTTATCTGTATTCCTTTTAATTTTTTGTACTCTTGGCATGATGATTCCAAATCTTTATCTTTTCCAATAGCTACTATTTTTCCGTGTTT
Organism: Campylobacteraceae bacterium; assembly: GCA_027013265.1. Lineage (GTDB taxonomy): Bacteria > Campylobacterota > Campylobacteria > Campylobacterales > Sulfurospirillaceae > JAADIZ01. The sequence continues at coordinate 287 of JALUXQ010000030.1, forward strand.
TAGGACTACTATCTTGTCTGCTTTTTGGATTGTGCTTAATCTGTGAGCTATCACAAATGTTATCTTGTCTTTTATCATATTTTCTATGGCACTACTTATTTTTTGTTCACTTTTGCTGTCCAACGCACTTGTAGCCTCATCAAATATCAAGATAGAAGGATTTTTATAAATAGCTCTTGCTATGGCAACTCTTTGTCTTTGACCACCTGAGAGGTTTGTGCCAAATTCATCTAGTTTTGTCTCTATATTTTGTGGTAACTCTTCTACAAAATCATAAGCATTTGCTTTTTTGAGCGCATCTATGACTCTTTGTTTATCTATCTTTTGTCCATATGCAACATTGGCGGCAAGTGTATCATTTAATATATATACTCTTTGTGTCACTATGGCTATGCTGTCTCTTAACTCTTTGATATTCAGGGATTTTATATCTGTATTGTTTATCTTTATCACTCCACTAGAGGGATCAAAAAATCTGACGAGAAGATTGGCAAGTGAAGTTTTCCCTCCACCACTATCTCCTACAAATGCTAAAAATTCTCCCTTTTTCGCTTCAAATGTTATGCCATTTAGAGCTGTTTTGTCACTATATTTTAGCACTACATTTTCATAATTTACACTCTGTACATCTTTAGGAAATTTTTTATCTCCACTCTTTATCTCTGGTTTTAAATCAAGTAAGAAAAATATCCTCTCACTAGCTGCTACAGCATCTTGCATACGATTATATAGTCCAGAAATCCTCTTAATTGGAGTATAGAGCATAAAAAGGGCTGTTAAAAAAGAGAAGAAACTTCCAACACTCATGCCTCCCTCTATAACCTCTTTTCCACCAACTATGATAACAGTTGCCACTCCAATCGAGCCTAAAGTTTCCATCAAGGGGCTTACAAGTTGGGAAATTTTAATACTTTTCATGTTGAGTTTAAAATATTTTTCATTATCTATTTTAAATAGGTCATATTCAAATTTTTGAGCATTGTTTGCTTGTATTATCTCTATGTTGTTAAATATCTCACTAAGTTTTGCTGTCAAATCAGATATCTTCTCTTGTGAGAGCCTTGAAATCTTTTTCATCTTTTTGGCTAGCAGACTCAAAGGATAGACAGCTAAAGGCATGATAACAAGAGCATATATGGCTAGTTCACTGCTTTGGTAGATTACAACTGCGACTAAACCCATGATGGTGAAAATCTCTCTAAAAAATTCTGGGACGATGCTTGAGACCACAAGTCTGATACGCTCGACATCATTTGTATTTCTACTTATGAGCTCACCTGAGCGGTATTTATGGAAAAATGATATATCAAGATGGATGATATTGTCTAAAAGTTTGTTTCTAAATCTTTTTATGATATCTTGTCCTATATACTCTGTAAAATAGGTCTGTATATACCTACCCGACTCTTTTGCGACATATACAGCAACTATGGCATAGGGCAAAAGGTATAGCATATTTATATCTTTTGCTATAAAAATTTTATCTAAAAGCGGCTTTACCAGATATGCCGATGCTGCAGTACCGGCTGAAGCTAAAATCATACCAATTATAGCAAAGATGAAATGTGGGATATAGTCTTTATAGTAAGATGTAAATCTGCCTATAATTTTTCCTATGTTATTGTTCATCAATTTTTTCCCAGTTAGTTCCTGTTGGAGTATCCATGAGTTGAATCTTCATACTTGTTAGTTTTTCTCTTATTTCATCCGCTTTTTTATACTCTTTTGCCTTTTTTGCTTCATCTCTTAATCCTATTAAATTTCTGATTTTACTCTTCTCCTCTTGGCTTATGCCTATTTGAAAATACTCATAAGGGTCTTTGTGGCATATCGCTAAAATATCATTTAAAAACTCTATATTTGCAACTATTTGGGCTTTTGTGCTTCTGTCTTTAGGATTGATATCTAGTTTTTCATTTGAAGATGAAATCATCTCCTCGATAACACTGAGTGCTTTTGAGATGTTCAAATCATCACTTAAGGATTCTAATAACTCTTTTTTAAACTCTTTATTGGCGGTTGAAGCTTTTGAATTGTAAACTCTTTTTTTGAGTCTGTATAGTTTATCTAGCCTTTTTTTACTTATCAACAAATCCTCTTCAGAAAAGTTAAAATTTGCCCTGTAGTGGGTAGACAGTAGATAAAATCTCAAAACTTCACCATCATATATATCGAGCGCATCTCCTAGAAAAAAGCTATTTCCTAAAGATTTACTCATTTTTTCACCATTTATGGTTACAAATCCATTATGCATCCAATATTTTGCTAACTCTTGTCCGCTTTGACATCTTGTTTGTGATGCTTCATTTTCATGGTGAGGGAAGAGCAGATCCATGCCACCACCGTGGATATCTATCTGAAAAGGTGCATCTAGGTTGGCTATATGTTTTTTTATCATACAAGAGCACTCTATGTGCCAGCCAGGTCGTCCATCTCCAAAATCTGCTTTATAAGTTGGCTCACCTTTTTTTGAAAATTTCCAAAGAGCAAAATCTTTTGTATCTCTCTTTTTTTCATTTGTATTTGCCCTTGCTTGCAAGTTTTGTGTATCTATTTGCATATGAGAGATACTTAGATATCTATCATCTTTTTTTGTATCAAAATAGATACCATCATCTAAGGTATAAGCTATATTTTTATCTAGTAAGTTTTGTATAAATTTTATGATTTCATCGATAGTTTCGGTAGCTTTTGGCTCAATATCGGCATCTTTTATACCAAGCTTGTGCATCTCATCTTTGTATCTTTTTATATAAAAATTTGTGATCTCTTCTAGTGTTTTTCCACTCTGAGTCATCTTTTTTATGATTTTATCATCTATATCCGTAAAATTTTTGACAAAAGTGACTCTGAAACCAAGCTCAATAAGAACTCTTCTTAGTAAATCAAAAGCGATAGAGCTTCTTGCATGCCCTAGATGAGCATCATCATAGACAGTCGGGCCACATACATATACTTTCGCTTCGCCTTCTATGATAGGCTCAAACAGTACCTTTTTTTTCAAAACAGAGTCATATATAAACATCGATTATTTCCTTTAGCCATAAAAGTATGGCTATTTCTAAAGTTATGGCTACAATTAGCGCCAATATTTTTTTAGAAGAGATTATATCTAAAAATTGTTTTATACCGAATGCTTTAATGGTAAAAACAAACAAAACAAAGCCTGCGATTGAGCTAGCAAGTGCTAACCCCATCACTCCTAAAGGCTTGATTAGTAAAAGTGATAAAATAACATTTGAAATAAGAGAGAAAAGAGAAATTTTTGCTGCTTTTTTCTGTTGATTTTTTGAATAGAGCCACAAAGAGAAGATCTTAGAGAGTCCAAATGGTAGCAATCCTATAAGATACATGCTTAAAACTTGTGAAGTATAGTGGGCATTGATAACTGTAAACGAGCCTCTTTGGAAGAGTAGTTTTACTATTTCATCACTTAACACTAACCCTCCAACCATAGATAAAGCAAGAAGTGTAGCTAAAAACCAAAAAGAGTTTTTTAATATCTCTAGCGCTCTCTTTTCCTCTCCTGTTTTTAGCATTTTTGCTATTTTTGGAAAAATTCCAACACTTAGGGCTATAGCAAAGAGAGCCAGAGGGAGCTGAAAAACTCTATTGCCATAGTAGAGATAACTGATACTCCCACTTGCTAAAAAACTAGCTAGCCAAGTATCTAAAAATGCTGATATCTGAGCAGTTGAATTGCCAAGTATGGCATGATAAAAAGATATGTAAAATACTCTCTCTCTG
>JALUXQ010000031.1 GCA_027013265.1 Campylobacteraceae bacterium
CTTTCTCTTGTTGGATTTTTGGTTGAGTTTTTTTCTTATCCTATTCTTTCAATAAGACAGAATTTTCTCTCTCAAAAATCTCTTTCTCCCGTCATCATTTCGTATATCGTTTTTATAAATGAAGCTGTTTTACAAAGACTTAGGAAGAGGTAAAAGCATTTTTATCGACTCCTCATTCTTCTCTCGAAGAGACTTGTGTAAAATAAAATGTAATGTTAAAAATGTATAGAAGTGATGATGGGTTAAGTGATTATTTGAGTTGAAAATTTAGTTTTATTGAAAATGAGAATGGGATAGTTGATAGAGGTGGTTTTTAAACCACATCATTTTTCTCTTTGCTCTGCCTAATTTTTAATAGTAATATAATCAAATTTAAAAAAATTTATTTTAAATGGATAGTGTTAATAAGCAGATGTATGCAAATACGCTATAATATCTAAAATTAATATATTGAGGTATGACAATGAGATACTTAATAGTTCTAGTTTTATTTATAACAATAACACTACATGCGAACAACGACCGTGCATTACAGATGATGAAAACAGAACAAAGGGTTGCTTTAGTTATTGGAAATAACAAATACAATAGTGACAGACTACCAACTCTTAGAAACCCAGTGAACGATGCTAAATCCATGAGAGATAAACTTAAGACCTTAGGTTTTAAAGTTTACTATGGAGAAAATCTAAATGTAAGAGAGATGGATAAAAAACTTCGTTCTTTTAGTTCAAAGCTAAGAAATGGTGGAGTTGGATTGTTTTTCTTTGCAGGTCATGGTGTAGAGTCACAAGGTAGTAATTACTTAATGGGTAAGGACTCTAACTTACTAGATAAAGAAGATATCGCCTATGAGTCTTTGGAATTAAATAAAGTAATCGACAAGATGAAAAACTCAGGAAATCGTTTAAATATAGTTTTATTAGATGCTTGTAGAAATGATCCATTTTCTCGTTCAGGTGGTGGTGGACTTGCTAAGGTTGATAATGCAAAGGGTATGTTTATAGCTTATGCTACAAGTCCTGGAGATGTGGCTAGCGATGGAAGTGGTAAACATGGTGTATTTACGCAAGAGATTTTAAATAATATAGACGCAAATGGCATCCCAATTGGGCGTATGTTCAAAAGAGTAAAAAAAGGTGTATATGCAAAAACAAATCAAAGACAAAGACCGTGGACTCATGATGATGTAATAGGTGACTTCTTTTTTAGATTGCCAACCAACGGTTACTATGTATCACCAAAAAAACAATCCTCATATAGTTTTAAAAATTCAAAAGCTACTCATTTTAATTTAACAGTAAATACAAATCCATCAGATGCAAAAGTGTATATTACAAATATTAAACCAAGATATTATGATGGCATTAGGCTTAAAAAAGGTAGCTATAATATAAAAGTTAAAAGGGATGGATATATAACTAAAGAGGGAACAATAGAGTTGATTAATGATTTGAGTTTAGATATTAGTTTACAAAAAGAGAGAACTAAAGCAGTATATAAATCTAATAATATAAGTTCAAGGGATACAGTGACATTAAATGGTTTAATGTGGCAGGATAATAAAGCATCGAAAACGATAAGAAGAGATTGGCGGGGTGCTAAAGACTATTGCAGAGCTTTAACACTTAGTGGATATAATGACTGGAGATTGCCAAGTATAGATGAATTAGTAAGCATTACCGATAGATCAAGAGAGCCAACAGTAAAAAAAGAGTTTAGGAATACTAACTCAGACTATTATTGGAGTAGTTCCCCCTCTGTTAGCGATAGCAATGAGGCATGGTATGTGTATTTTGGCTACGGTCACCCATTCTGCACTCAGAAGCACTGGCACTATTATGTTCGGTGTGTTAGAGACGGACAGTAATTTGATTTGTACTCGTTCCCAAGTTTTACTTGGGGATGCATATTAAATTAAAGTGAAAAAAAAGTTATAATGATAATGAATTTAAGAGGTAATAAATGAATTTAAAATTAAAAAATATTGGTATCATTGAAGAAGCAGATATAAAGCTTGATGGATTGACTGTAATTGCTGGGGAAAATGATAGTGGTAAGAGTACTGTTGGTAAAGTTTTGTATTCTTGTATTAAAACTATTAAATGGGCAAGTAATACTAGTGATAAACCATATTGTGATTATTTTAACAGATATATTAAAAACCTTTTTAATGCTCAAATCTCTAAAAAGGGAACTATTAACTTTATATATCAAGATTTAGAGTTTAATGTATCTATAAAAAATGATAGATGTGATGATTTTATTGCTCCAATAGATTTTGAAAATGATGAGTCAAAAGCTACTGCACCAATATTTATTGATAGTCCATATATTTGGAATATATTCTCAACATTAAATACTATTGATAGTTTAGGCTCTCGTGGAGGAAATATAGACTTTGAAGTTAATGAAACATTGCAAGATTTACATTTTGCAATGAAAATAAGACTAAAAGATAGTGATAATAAAATAAAACTAGATATTCATAAAATTATAGGTGGTCAGTTTGAAGAAAATTCTTTAGGTGTTTATACTTTTAAAAAAGATAATCAAAACATAGAGTTGATAAATACGGCAATGGGTATTAAGTATTTTGGTATATTGCAAGTTTTAGCGGATAAAAACCATCTGTATAATGGACAAGTTTTAATACTAGATGAACCAGAAGTGCATTTACACCCAAAATGGCAACTAGAATTGGCAAAGGTAATAGTATACCTTGTTGAAAATGGAGTTAAAATATTGGTAAATTCACATAGTCCATATATGATAGAGGCACTAGAGAGATATAGTGAACTAAATGGTATAAAAGATAAAACAAATTTTTACTTAGCTCATAACAATATAATAGAAAAAATTGAAGATAGTAACTCAAGAACATTATCTGAAATTTTTGAAAAATTATCTGAGCCTTTTGATACTTTTGAAAATATTAAAAGCGATAGATTATAAAATGGCTGATATTAGTGAATTTGTAAAAAAGTATGCGGAGTATAAAACTACTTTTAAAGTTACTAGTTATGATGACTATAATGATACCCATCTATGTTTAGATGAATTGCAAGAAAATATAAATTTTGATGAAATTATCGCAAATAAATATCCTAACCCTAATGAATATAGACCTAAGTCTTTTGACTCTGTTTATATTGACAATAATGATGTTTATTGTATTGAATTTAAAAATGAAAAAAATCCAAATAAAAAAGATATTGAAGATAAACTAGTAGATGGTAAGCGTGAATTAGATGAAATGCTTATATCTTTAAATATACAAAAAAATGATTACAAATTTATATTTTGTGTAGTTTATAATAAATTTAAGCCACACTCAGAAAGGTATAAAAGAGGAATTCAAAGTTACCCAATAGAGATGTACCTGAAAAAACATCAAGAAAATAAATTAGTAGATGATGTAATAACGGAAGATGTTGATTTTTTCACTAAACAGTTTAGAAAGAAAATAAGTGAAGATTTAAAATGCGAGGAGTTAACATGAAACTTAAGTTTTTAGTTTTAGTAAGTTTATTAAGTATATTTAATTTAGCAAACGCAGACATAACAGGTTCAGGCTTCGCCCAAACAAAAAGCGAAGCTAAAAAAGAAGCGTTAGCAGACTTAGCAGGAAACATAAAAAGTGAAGTTCGTTCTAAGTTTGAGTCTCATGCAAATGACACAGGACAAACAAGTAAGTCGGACATAAAAGTAAGTACAAACTTACCTATACTTGGTGCCAAATTTAGTTTCATAGACTCAGAGCTATTTGTAGAGTCTATAGCTGTTCTTTCTCCTAAAAATGTATCTAAGCTTTACATAAATAAACTACAAAATATTAATGCAGAGATAGATAGTGTATTGGCAGAGATAAAAAAGGCTAAAAGCTCATCTGCTAAGTTAGACCTATATCAAGATATATACTCACTACTAAATGAGTA
>JALUXQ010000032.1 GCA_027013265.1 Campylobacteraceae bacterium
GGTAACTTTCATCCCAAACACCATACTTTTGCAATACTTTTTTTGCGTTTGGGTTGACAATGCCAGAGGGTTTAACACCACAACTATAAGCTTTTACACCCTCTATTTTGCTATTTATCAAAGCTTCTGCGATTATACTTCTGCAACTATTTCCTGTACACATAACTAGTATATTTTTATTCAACTTCACAACCTGTTTTTAATTTAGGAACTTGAAAATTCAAATATCCTATCTCCTCAAGCACCCCTTGTCTAAACCTATCTAGTGGAGCTCTTATACTATAATAAGCCCACCTCCCTCTTCTGTCAACTTTCAAAAATCCAGCATCTCTTAAAATCTTCAAATGCCTCGAAACTCTTGATTGAATCATCTCAAAAGAGTCCTCTATATCACAAACACATACTTCACCATTCATATCTACAAATTTTAAAATCTTAAGCCTAGTTTCATCATTTATAGCTCCTATTGTCTTTAAAAAAATATCCATCCTAGCCTCCAATTAAATTCAAGTTTATTTGATATAATATATCAAGATATATTAATATATGCTTATATGAAGAGTTTTTTTCATATATATTTTAAATAAGAATAATTCCTATTGACATATATTTTTTATTTAGCTATAATTTTACTATCAAACAAAAAGGATGTCAAATGAGACAATATGAAACATACAGATGTAACAAATGTGGCAATGTAGTAGAGGTACAAAATGTTGGTGGTGGAGCACTTGTTTGCTGTGGCGATGAGATGGAGATGATCACAGAAAATCTAACTGCAGTAAATCTTATGAAAGCATTTGCTGGAGAATCTCAAGCAAGAAATAAGTATGAATACTTTGCAAAAGTAGCGCAAAAAGAGGGTTTAAGAGATATAGCGGCACATTTTCAAAGAGCTGCAAACAATGAAAAAACACATGCAAAATTAGAGTTAAAACTTTATAACAAAATGGTAAACTCTCTTGAAGATGGTTTTGGTGATACAAAAGCAAACCTTCAAATGGCAGTTGATGGTGAAAGTTATGAAAATACAACTATGTACCCTGATTTTGAAGCGATTGCTAAAGCAGAAGGATACAAAGATGTAGCAACTCTATTTAAAGGGATAGGTAAGATTGAGGTTGAGCACGAGAAGATGTATAGAATGCTTCTTGCGAGATTAGAAAATGGTGAAGAGTTTGTAAGTGAAGACGGCGAGGAAGCTTGGATTTGTGAAGTTTGTGGACATATTCATTATGGTAAAAAACCGCCAAAAATCTGCCCAGTTTGTAAACACCCACAAGAGTATCAATCAAGATTAGTTGAAGCAAAATAGATAATAGGGGACGATAAGTCCCCAAATTCTAATACTTTGATTTTACAAATTCAGGATAGGATTCAACTCCACACTCCTCTATGTCCAACCCTTCATATTCGTGCTCTTCATTGCTTCTTAAGCCCATGACTTTTTTAATTGCAACAAAAACCACAAAAGAGATAGAGAATGTAAACAATCCAATTATCGCTATACCTTTAAGTTGAGAGGTAAGTGAAAAATCAGCAAAAAGAGCGACTGCGATAGTTCCCCAAATGCCATTTACCAAGTGAACTGATAGTGCACCAACAGGATCATCTATTTTTAGTTTATCAAAAACAGGAATCGCAAAAACAACCAAAGCTGCACCGATAGCTCCTATAATGATAGGCTCCCAAAGTCCAACTACATCAGCTCCAGCAGTAATCGCAACAAGCCCTCCAAGAGCTCCATTTAGTATCATAGTTAAATCCAGTTTTTTATACTGCATATAGACTATCAATGTGGCTGTTATAGCACCTGCTAGTCCTGCCGTATTTGTATTTACTATGATTTTTCCTACCAAATCAGCAGCGTTTATAGAAGATATATTGAAAGCACTTCCTCCGTTAAAGCCAAACCAACCTATCCAAAGAAGCATGGCTCCAAGAGTCACCAAAGGTATATTTGAGGCTGGAATCGGCTTGATTTTACCATCTTTCGCATACTTTCCTTTTCTTGGACCAAGTACTAAAATAGCCGCCAAAAGTGCCCAACCTCCGACTGAATGAATAACAGTAGAGCCAGCTAAATCATGCATCTCTTTTAAAAAACCTCCACCCCAAGTCCAACGACCGACTATGGGATAGATAAAACCGCTCATAATAATAGCAAATGTCATAAAAGGCAGTATCCTAATTCGCTCGCTTACACCTCCACTCATGATAGAGATAGTCTTACTAACAAATGCCATCTGAAAAAAGAAGATTGCGTATTTGCTGTAACCTTCTACATGTACACCTTCAAGAAAGAAACCACTTCCACCAAACATTAGATTATAACCCCATATAAGATAGATAAAAGAGCATATAGCATAAAGAAGAGTGTTTCCTGTTAGTACTGCTGTCACATTTTTTGTTCTAACTAAACCAGCCTCTAACATAGAGAAGCCCGGCATCATTAAAATAATAAGGACAGCTGCGAAGATTAGAAAGAAAGTGTCTAGTGCATATTGCAAGTTTGAAGCATCCATAAATATCCCTTTTTGAGTTTTTTATATGATACTACAATTCAAAAAGTTTCTATGGTTATTTTTTAGGCAATTTTATTAAATTTTACTTAAAGCAAGAGTTTTGTTCTACTCTTGCTTTAAAAGTTATGGCTATATTGCTTCTTCGTCTTCTTCACCTGTTCTAATTCTAACTACTTTATTGATACTGCTAACAAATATCTTTCCATCACCTATCTTACCAGTTTTAGCAGCTTCACTTATAACATGTATAGCTTGATCAACATTATCATTTTTCACTATAATTTCCATTTTGATTTTTGGTAGAAAATCCACAACATACTCGGCTCCTCTATATAGTTCAGAGTGTCCCTGTTGTCTTCCGTATCCCTTTACCTCGCTAATAGTCATACCTGTTATATCTATGGCAGTAAGAGCATCTTTTACATCTTCAAGCTTAAATGGTTTTATGATTGCTTCTATCTTTTTCATCTCCGTCCTTTAGAATTTTTTGTTTATTGTATCCTATTTTCGTTTAATTTATTGTATATAAAATATACAATTTACTTTAATTTTGCTTTGATTATGTACTGTTTTTCTATGGGCTTACCTCTTGTGCCAGTTTTTACACTCTCAATTTTTTTAACCACTTCAAAGCCATCTATAACTTTTCCAAAAATTGTATAGCCCCCATTTAGCCAAGGAGTTGGGACTGTTGTTATGAAAAACTGACTCCCGTTTGTATTTTTACCTCTATTTGCCATAGCTAAATAAAATGGTTTATCAAAAATCACATTTGGCTTAAATTCATCTTCAAAAGGGTGCCCCCATATAGACTCTCCCCCTCGTCCACTCCCAGTTGGATCACCGCTTTGAATCATAAAGTTTTTTATGACTCTGTGAAAAATAACTCCATTATAGTAACCTCTTTTAACTAGTGTCTCAAAATTTTCACATGCTTTTGGTGCTATTTTTGGAAAGAGTCGCAACTCTATATTCCCCTGATTTGTCTGTAAAACCACAACATCTCTACCAAACAACAAAGCAAAATAAGCAAGCCACATAATACACAATATTTTTTTAACCATAAATTATCCTTATTGAGGACTAGACCATAATAAAGGGTATAATAACAAAATTATTTGAGAAAAAACTGAATTTTATAAAACAAACTTATTACTCCATCAAGCAACAAACAAAGGAAGTAGATGAAATGTAAGATTTGCTCTAACATTGTAACAACCATAAAAGATTCTAAACAGGGCAAAGCATATGATTTTTGCCAAAATTGCCAATCTATAATATTAAAAAAGAGTTTTTTTGTTAATAAAGCCCAAGAAATTGCACAATATGAAAATCACAATAACAACTTTGAGAGTTTAGGTTATGTAAAAATGTTTGAAGATTTTCTGGATTTTTTTTGGGATGATTCAGTAAAACAGAAGCAAAATGCTTTAGATTTTGGTTCAGGGCCGGGGCCAGTATTGGCTCAGATACTAAAAAATAGAGGATTAAATGTAGATATTTATGATAAATACTATCAACCAATAGAAGTTTTCAGAAATAAAAAATATGATATCATCACCTCAACAGAGGTTTTTGAACACTTACAAAACCCATATAGAGTATTGTCTCTCTTCAAAAAACATTTGAAAAAAAATGGTCTTATTGCTATTATGACACTTTTTCACAATAACAAAGAAGAAAAATTTCTAAAGTGGTGGTACAGAAGAGATCCCACACATATCACCTTTTACACTCCAAAGACTTTTGAGGTGTTAGCTGATATGTGCGGACTTCAAGTCATAAAACATGACGATAAAAGAGTGGTAATTCTTACTTCTTTAGAGTAGTGATATATTTGGCTAAAGCTTTGATATTTTCATTGCTAAGTCTCGATGCTTGAGTCTTCATGACCCCTTTCATAGCTCCACCATAAGTACCTTTCTTATACCCAATCAAAGCCGACTCAATCTTGCTTGATTTCCATTTATTGATAACTTCTGATTGGCCTAATGCCTTTTTCTGCGCATTTACCCCATGGCATACTGCACAACTCTTAAAAAGTATTGCTCCATCCTCTGTAGCCATAGCATTTATGGCAAAAACTGCTAATGCAACTAGAAATATACTTCTCATCTTTTGCTCCTTTTTTTGTTTTATTGTCGTCTCTATCCATAAATGGCACTTTATTGAAAGCAAAATTTATGGACAGATTCACACGCTACTAAAGCTTCACCTATTGGCGAGAAATGCTTTTGTTGCTAGAAGTTTAAAATAAAAAAGTGAAATGATTGTGGAGTATAAAGTTACGGTTATCTATCCAAGCAAGAAAGATGGATAAAATCAATTAACTCACTAAAAACCATCGATGGATTATTGGCTTCAAGCATTTTGTTTACCAATTGAGCTAAATTATCATCGATACCCAGTTTTTTAGCATCAATCTTCGCCAATTTTTTTGGAAATACTGGCGTAAAAATATCTATAAGTTGGTATGCTTCTTCTCCTGTAAGATATTTATATAGGACTCTTCCGATTTCAAATATTTCAAATTTCTCGTTCTTGCCTGTTTTTATATTTTCTTTAAAACCTATATCTATATCTATATTTTTACTCTTTAGATATGTTTTTAGTGTCATCATAAAACCAATCGCAGCTTTGGAATATTGGCTTAAAACTCTTTGATTAAAATCTTCAAAACTCTCATTTTTATATCGTAATTTTTTATACTCCAAAATTAAAGATTCGACATAAAGATGTGCAAATTTCAATGGGATGGATTTTAAAACACTATAGCCAATCTTGGCATTTCTAGTGGTTCTCCCACCCAAAAAAATATGAACTCCATACTCTTGGCTACCATCTACCTTGACTTTACATCCCTCAAAACCAATGTCCCCCAAATCATGCAAACCACATCCCTTAACACAAGCTGACCAATATATTCTGATTTTTGCGTCATGTTCAAGAGGTAGGTTTTTTTCTAAATATTTTACTAGATTTAAGGCGTCTGATTTATTTGGAATAACCCCAAATTTACAGTGCTCTTCACCAGCACATGCTATGAGATGATTTGCATATGGCGAGCCTAATTGTCTGTATTTTGTAAAAAATTTTTCATTTTTAGCATCTTCAATATTCTCTTTTTTTATATTCATCATATATAGATTTTGCTCGATATCAAGTCTTATATCTCCACTACCATACTTTTTTGATATATTTGCTGCTTCTATCATATCAATACCGCCAAATATACCAGCAGGGACAGTTACATGTAAAGCAAAAGAGCCGTCCTTTAATGCCATTTTTCCCTGATCAGCATCTTCATTGTCTAACTTTGTCAAAGTAGTTCCAGCCGTTGCAAAGTCATGCCCACAATACTCTCTTATGCTCTCTGCTATCTCTTGGATGCCTACACTCTCTATGAGATAAAAAAGCCTATTTCTATTTCTATTGTCTCTAAATCCATATTTTTTAAAAAGATTTATCAAGGCACCATAAGCTGATAAAACCTCTTCTTCATTTTTTAGAAAGATATCTGCATTTTTTGCTATTTTGCCAACTTTTCCACCTATATAAAGATTATATCCATAAAAACCATCTTTTTGTGCCAAAACAAAACAGCAATCATGACCAAAAGCATTGCATCTATTTGAGATTGAGCCAACTATAGAAGTATTAAATTTTCTAGGAATCACACTGATCCACTTTTCATCGTATAAAAATTTCTCTTGCATTTTCAGTAGTGTTTTTTGTGATGGTATGATATTGTCAAAAGCAAATCTATCTAAAGGGTCTGCTACGATTCCTCTGAAGTTATCTACCCCTGTTTGATATGATGTAACTCCAACGCTCTCTAGCTTTTTTAAAAGAGCTGGCATATTTTCTATACTTATATATCGAAGCTCAATTTGTGCTCTTGTTGTTAAATCCATGTAATCTCTTCCAAAGTCTCTCGAAATTTCACCAAGTGCAACTGCTTGTTTGTAGCTCAAGTGTCCTCCAGGCACTCGAATTCTCATCATGAACTCATTTGGAGTTTTTGGTTTGTCAAAAATTCCAAAACACTTTAAGAAATACTCCTTATCTTCTTTTGGGATAGTGTTATAACCATTTTCTGCATACTCTTCAATCTTTTTATACGCATCAGTTGGATTTTTACTGTTTTTAACCTTTTCTATTTTATTTATTTTTGTATTTCTTAAATCAAAAGCTGTTTGTAATTTTTCCATTTCCTTTAACCTTATAATGTAATATTTGATGAATTATAGCAGTATAAAATTATAATTTAAACATTTATATGATTAAAATTTAACCAATATAGTGTTTATAATTTTAAAATTTATCGCTATAATTCCAAATATAAAAATTTAAAGGAAAAAAAATGAGTTATGTTAAACCAGAACTTGTGGTTGATCAGATGATTGCAGCAGGTTCTTACAAGGCGAGTTTAGGCGTGAATGATCTGCTGATAAGAGGTTCTCTTTCAGGTGCACTTTTGGGATTTGCTACTACTTTGGCGATAACTGCTGCCACACAAACACACTTACCTATAATAGGAGCATTAATCTTTCCTGTTGGATTTGTTATGATTGTACTTCTAGGACTTGAGTTGGTCACAGGTAGCTTTGCCCTATTGCCAACTTCATTGGCTCAAAATAAAATTAGTTTCACAAAAATGATTGGAAACTGGAGTTGGGTTTTTATTGGCAATCTCATTGGTAGTGTACTATATGCTGGACTTTTTGTGATAGCTACAACAAAATTTGGACATGTAGAGTCTTCAGCAGTTATTGATTTGATTAAAAAAATAGCAGTTGCAAAAACTGTTGGATATGAACATCTGGGCATAGATGGAATATTTACTGTATTCACAAAAGCTATATTGTGTAATTGGATGGTGACATTGGGAGTTGTTATGGCTCTTACTTCAACTACCACCATAGGTAAAATCTTTGCTATGTGGCTTCCGATATTGATATTTTTTGCACAAGGTTTTGAGCATGCTGTGGTAAATATGTTTGTGATTCCCGCTGGCATTATGCTAGGAGCTGGTGTAAATATGTCTCAATGGTGGTTATGGAATGAAATACCAGTAACCCTTGGCAACATAACAGGTGGAGTTATATTTACAGGACTAGCTTTGTATCTGACTCACCATAAAACAAAAAGTTAAAATAAACTATTTTCAAATTCAACAAATAGTTTGCTTTTATATTTACTTTTGTGGTAGATTAAGTAGAGTTTTCGCTCTATTTGAAGATTTTTTAGGGTTATTTCAAAAAGGTCTTCTCTTTGCAACTCTTTTTCTACCACAAACCTAGAGAGGCATGTCAAGGTTTGGGGATTGTTAAAAAGTATAGTTTTCGCCTCTTCAAATTCATTAAACTCCATAAAGATTTCCAACTCTTTGGCTGTATCTCCGATGGAATTTAAAAATATATCTCTTGTGCCAGACCCCTTCTCTCTTAAAAGCCATTTTTTATCCAACAACTCATCTATATAACATGTTTTGTTTTTTAGCCTTTTATCGCTTGTTACAACTATGAGCCTATCTTTTTTTATCTCTTTTTTGATGATATCAGGGTCATCACAAACGGACTCTATAAATCCCATGTCAATTTCGTAATTTTTTACTAAATTTATGATATTTTTAGAGTTTTGTATATCTTTTTTTATCTCCACATGTAGATGTGAGTTTAGAAAATCAAATATGATTTGAGGAGTGATATAATCACCTATAGTTTTACTCGAAGTGATGTTTAAAATCCCCGAAATTTTATCATTTTTAAATAAATTTTTGGCATCATTTAGAGCCAAAAAGTGTGGCTCAGTCTTTTGTCTAAAAAATCTACCTCTCTCATTTAATACTAACTTCTTGCCAAGTCTGTCAAAAAGTTGCTCATCCACTTTTTTCTCTAGGGATTTTATGGCTAGAGATATAGCAGATTGGGTAAGCCCAAGTTTTTTAGCTAAGTTTGAGATGTGAGAATCTTCACATAAATGGTAGAAGATATTTAACTCTTTGAGTGTCATTACCTATTCCTTATAAAATATATCTATCATTATATCAAAATTAATTTATTTTACTTATATATGCAATCATAGTATAATCTCGAAAAAATTATGAGGTATATCTATGTTTAACAAAGAAAACAGAAGTAACACACTAAGCGGGATACTATTTGTAGCACTTTTTGCTATGAGTGCCACATATCTGGCTGATTTTGCTATATTTAAGCATTTGGCTATCAGCCCGCTTATCATCGGTATCATTCTTGGGATTGTTTATGCAAATACTCTTAGAAACAAGCTTCCTCAAGAGTGGGTTCCAGGAATCATATTTTCTACAAAAACACTACTAAGAGCTGGAATAATATTGTATGGTTTTAGACTGACTTTCCAAAGTATAGAAGCAGTGGGAATTGCTGGAATCTTTACAAGTGTTACGATAGTCACTTTGACATTTATCATAGGCTACATTGTGGGCACAAAAATTTTAAAGATGGATAGAGATACTACTATCTTGGTGACAGCAGGAAGCTCCATCTGCGGAGCAGCAGCGGTTTTGGCAACAGAGCCTGTCGTAAAAGGTGAGCCATACAAAACTGCCATTGCGGTTTCAACTGTTATCATCTTTGGAACGACTGCTATGTTTTTGTATCCATTTTTATACAGAATGGGATATATTCCTTTAAGTCCCCAAGAGATGGGCATATATATAGGTGGAACAATCCACGAAGTAGCTCATGTTGTTGCAGCTGGTAATGCTGTAGGGGTTGAGACTGCAAAGACAGCTGTGATAGTCAAGATGATAAGAGTGATGATGATAGCACCATTTTTATTGGTCTTAGGATTTTGGCTTGCTAAAACAAGTAAAGATGTAGCAAGCAAGCAAAAAGCCAAGATAGTCATCCCTTGGTTTGCAGTATTTTTTATGGTTGTAGCCGGGTTTAACTCACTAAACCTCTTGCCTCTACATGTAGTGGGCGACATCAACTCTATAGACACTTTTTTACTAACAATGGCGATGAGTGCCCTTGGTATGGAGACAAGCATAGATAAGTTCAAAAAAGCAGGAATGAAGCCAATCTACCTAGCAAGTATACTCTTTTTGTGGCTAATCTTCGGCGGTTTTTATATTGTAAAATTTGCAGTAACACTATAAGGTATAATAGTATAACTAAATTAAAAGCATGATTTTCCAACTCTAAAACAGTACCATAAAGTTTATGAAATATCTCTAAAAGCTCATATTTTAAGGGATGGTGCGGATGAGAAGACTCGAACTTCCACGCCGTGAAGCACCAGATCCTAAGTCTGGCGTGTCTACCAATTTCACCACATCCGCACAACAATAATAAGACTAAAATCTCGACTTTAAGTCGAAGCTTTAGTGACTAAACAGTTAAATGGTACGCCCTGCACGATTCGAACGTGCGACCTACGCCTTAGAAGGGCGTTGCTCTATCCAGCTGAGCTAAGAGCGCATCTATGATCGGTTTAAGGTGGTGCGCCCGACAGGAGTCGAACCTACAACCTACGGATCCGAAGTCCGTTGCTCTATCCAATTGAGCTACGAGCGCAAAACTCGGTTAAACAATGGGGTGAATGATGGGATTCGAACCCACGGCCCTCGGAACCACAACCCGATGCTCTAACCAACTGAGCTACACTCACCAGATTTATAAATATAAATGGTCGGGGCGAAAGGATTCGAACCTTCGACCCCCTGGTCCCAAACCAGGTGCGCTAACCAGACTGCGCTACGCCCCGACGATATAAAATATCATATCAAACTGGTATTTTAAGGGTGAAATTCTACACAAATTTTGCTTATTTGTCAAGCAAAATCGGGCTTTTTGGCGATTTATTTTGACAATAGCTCAATTACTACTTCAGGAAGCAATTCGTATTCGAGTTTGTGTATCTTCTCTTCAAAACTCTCTAAGCTCATGTTGCTTTGTTTTTGGAAGCATCTTTGGGCTATTATCGCGCCTCCATCAAGCTCTTGGTTTACATAATGCACTGTGATTCCACCCACTTTCATGTTTGAGTTATAACTCTCTTCTATCGCATGAGCTCCTTTGAAAAGTGGCAAAAGAGAGGGATGAAGATTTATAGCTTTTATATTATTTACAAAAACTGGGGTTAAAAATCTCATGAATCCAGCAAGAATTGTCAACTCTGCTCCGCTATTTTTTACCACGTCAACTAGTTTTGCATCAAACTCTTCTCTGCTACTATACTCCTTGTTGTTTATAATAACAGGCTCTATACCAAATTTTCTAGATTTTTCCACACCTTTTGCATTTGGGTTATTGCATATCGTACTGACTACCTCTATCTTCATTCCATTAAACTCTTTAAGGTGTAATTTTTCTAACAAATTCTCGAGATTTGTTCCACTTCCGCTAAAGAGTATAGCTATTTTTTTCATAAATATTTTACCTTTTCACATATATCCATAGGATTTAGAGCATAGTTGTTGCACATCAACTCTCTTGCAGCCTTGGAGTGGGCTAAAACAGCTGTTATAGCTGCTTCTTTGGTTTCATATCCTTGTGCTAAAAGTGAGCCTATTAAGCCACTTAAAACATCACCACTTCCACCTTTGGATAGAGCCGAAGTTCCTATGTTTGAGATATAAATCTTTTTGTTTTTTGTGATTATTGTATTTGCACCTTTTAGAATCAGTGTTATATGTGAGAATCTTTTTGAGAAAACACTTACATACTTAAATCTGTTTAGCTGAATCTCTTTTGAAGTGACTTTGGCAATGCCACATATATCGAGCAGTGAAGCAAACTCTTTTGGATGTGGAGTTATCACAAGGTTCTGTTTTGTCTCAAATATAGGCAATATATCATCATGATAAAACAAATCTGCATCAATTACAACTGGATAGTCACCCAAAACCATCTTTTTGATGTCGAAACTATCATTTCCGAGTCCCATGCCAATAACTAAAGAGGTGCAGTTTTTTGGAACTTGGTTAGTGCTCATGAGGTATGGAGGGATTTCGCTACTATTTTTACTCAAGATACTCACTAAGCCTGAGCCAAAGTTGAGTGCAGATATAGCAGCAAGTACAGCCGCCCCTTTTTTTTCACCTTGTACTACACATGTGTGTCCAAAAGTGCCCTTATTTGTCTCTAATTTATCCCTAAATGGTAGTTTCATGTCCTTAGTTTCGAGTAGATAAATATCGCTTGAGTTTTCATAAACATCTCTAGCAACTCCTAGGTTTGCAACCTCTATCTCTCCGATATAGTCTTTCGCAAAATCTTCAAATAGAGGTAACTTTAAAGCCCCCATGCTTACACTAATATCTGCTTTGAAAACTTCATCAGATATAAAATCTGCTCCTATTCCGCTTGGTATATCACAAGAGATTTTTATGCCATCTTTTTTATTTATATTTTTGATTAAACTAGAAGATTTGGTATCTAGTTTATCTCTTAATCCTGAGCCAAATAGAGCATCTACATAGACACTAGCTTCTTGTATGCCTTTGGTTACAATACCGCCAATCAACTCATACCTTTTGAGTTGTAGTCTTGCCATCTTTGATTTTACACCATAAGGCAGGCAGATTGATACTTCAAACTCCTTATGTAGTATCCTAGCACATGCGATTCCATCCCCACCGTTGTTTCCTGGACCACATAGAAAAAAGACTTTACTTCCTAGCTTTGTTCTTTTTCTAATTGTTTGAGCTAAACATTCAGATGCATGCTCCATCAGTATATCTTCGCTTAAAGCAAACTCTTCACAGCACCTTTTATCTAGCGTCATAACTTCATCAAATATTTTTTGCATTATCGTTTCCTATAGTTTAATGCTTCTAGCAAATACTCTTTTTTTACCGTCTCAGAGCCATCTATATCGGCGATAGTTCTGGAAATTTTGAGTATTTTGCTAACGCTTCTTTGGTTTAAACCGTATCGGTTGATGGCTGTATCTAAGACATCTCTTGCAGACTTATCAAGTATGCAGTATTTTTTCAACTCTTTTTCTTGCAAGTTTGCATTCAGTTGTACTTGACCTCTTTTTTTCTGAATTTTAAAGGCTTTTAGCACATCTTTGA
Source organism: Campylobacteraceae bacterium (assembly GCA_027013265.1). Taxonomy (GTDB): domain Bacteria; phylum Campylobacterota; class Campylobacteria; order Campylobacterales; family Sulfurospirillaceae; genus JAADIZ01. The sequence continues at coordinate 12,595 of JALUXQ010000032.1, forward strand.
ACATCTCAAGGGAGCTTTTGGTATCTTTCTTGGAGAAGTCCTCATCGACTAAGACATATAGGTCAATTCTGTCTAAAATAGGGTCTGAAATTCTAGATTTATATCTTGCAACTTCCAAATCCGAACACCGACACTCTCTTACTTTACTAAAGAGATTTCCACAAGGACAGGGATTTTGAGCAGCTGCAAAGAGAAATTTTGTATCATATTCTATCTTGTTGTTAACTCTTGAGATAAGTACTTTATGATTTTCAAGAGGCTCTCTTAGACTCTCTAAAATCTGCTTTGAGAAGTGTGGTAATTCATCAAAAAAGAGTATCCCATTGTGTGCCAAAGCTGCTTCTCCAGCCATGGCCTTTGAACTACCTCCTCCAAATATACTAGGTTTACTACTACTATGGTGAGGAGCTCGATATGCTCTTTTTGCACTAAGCTTTTCATCTTCTTGATTTATGGACTTATATGCACATGATTCTAAAATCTCCTCTATACTCATGGGAGGCAAGATATATCTTAGTCTTTTTATACTCATGCTTTTGCCACACCCCGGACTCCCTTCTAGTAAGATATTGTGCATTCCAGCCGCGCTGATTGTTAAAGCTCTTTTTAAAAAACTTTGTCCTTTTACATCTTGAAAGTCAAATTCAAAATCCAAATCATAAAAGTAATCAACACCATCAATCTCTATCTTTTTATCAAAAAACTCTTTAGTCTCTTCGTGCTTGTATGGTAACTCATACTTCTTCTCTTGAAAAAACTCTATCGCTTCAGATAGAGATGATACACCATATATCTTTAAGCCTTTTATCTGTGACGCTTTCTCTATCATATCAATTGGTAGCATTATACTTAGGTTTTTGTACTTTCTTGCTAGTGAAAGCAGTATGGGAAATATGGCAGAAGTGGCTTTAACTGCTCCATCAAGTCCTAGTTCTCCAAAGATAAAGAAGTCCTTAGAGATGGTGCTTTTTTGCTGAAATGCTATCAAAAGAGCGATAACCAAATCAAAGTGTCCACCCTCTTTTTTTATGTCACTTGGAGAGAGGTTTATAGTTATTTTTTGAGAAGGAAATTTAAAGCCAATGCCTAAAAGTGCAGATTTTATTCTGTCTTTTGACTCTTGTATGCTTTGGTTTGCCATGCCAACTATTGAAAATCCTGGCAAAGCTCGTATGAAAGTTGATTCTACATCTATTTTTTTGGCGATATTAAAGTCAAGAGTGGCACAAAATGCTTTTTTAACTTTTTTAGTTGACACTATTTTTTGTCCATTTCGCTCTTTAGTCTTTTTTTCCACTCTTTTTCAAATTTTTTTCTTTTTAAGTAAGAGAGTTTTTCTATAAAAAGATGTCCTTTCAAGTGATCCATCTCATGCTGCATTGCAATTGACAGCAATCCGTCTAAATTTTGCACCACTTTATTGCCAAATCTATCAAAATACTCTACTGTTATACTCTTGGCTCTTTGGATATCTTCATAATATCCAGGAACACTCAAGCAACCCTCTTGGTAAACCTCAGTTCCCTCAAGGTGGGTTATTTTAGGATTTATGACCTCTAGTAAATCCTCTTTTTTTTGTATTTCATCATCATCTGCAAGATTTATAATCAGGATATTTTTTGCGATTCCTATCTGAATAGCAGCTAAGCCTATACCCTCTTTTGCTATCATGGTTTCATACATGTCATCAAGCAGAGTATGGAGTTTTTCATCAAATTCTTTTACATCATCAGATGTTTTTCTTAGCCTCTTGTCAGGGTATACTAGTATATCGTATATCATTTTTACTCTTCTAAAGTATCAGAAAATTCACCTATCATATAAGGCTCTAATTTTTTTCCAGTTTTAGGTAAGACTTCCAATGCACCAGAGAGAGTCTCTTCTATGCTATAGTTTGGATCTATCGGCATAATTCCTAGCTCTATGTCTGTCTCAAACTCTTTTTCTCCTATAAAAAAACTTGTCGCATATATCAAATCTGCTATACGCTCACTAGCCTTTTGGGCACTGTTTAAATCGGTATGTTTCATAATCATAGTAAATATACCATTTCCAAAGTGAGCCACAACATCGCTTCTTCGAGAGGTTTTTAAGAGTAGTTTGGCAATATTTCTGCTAAGCATCTCTCTCTCTTTTGAGTTTACAACCTTATCCAACACACTATCTTTAATTTTGACCATCAAAACTGAGCTTTTGTGGTTGTATTGTTTTACAGAGTTGAGCTCTTTTTGCATTGTAACAAGAAGATATTTTTTATTATATACTCCGTATCTTGCATCAAAAATAGCCTCATCTTCGACATCTTTGAGTATCTCAACAGTTTTATCATAGTGTGATTTTAGAGTTCCCATCTGTTTTTGTGTAAGATTTGATAGTTTCTCTAAGTCCTCATTGAGTGCAACCAAAACATTTTCAACACTTAATTGGTTTGAGCTAGAAGAGAGCTCACTCGTTCTTTTTTTGACTATTTGCCTCATGACACTCAGGTTTTTATATACAGTAGAAACAATCTTTACTATGCTTTTTACTTGAGTAAAACCCTCTCTTATCTCTCTTTCCATTTTAGCTCTGTATTCATTACTGTTGACATCATCTATCTCCAAGTACTCATTTATCTTTTTTCTAAAAGATAGGGGTTTGTTTTCTAAAAGTTTTTCAAAATAGATTTGAAAGTTATTTGGGGTAGGGGGAACATTATCGTCTATTATGTTTTTTAAAACAAGTTGGGAGAATTTTTCAAATTCGCTGTTTTCATTTTTCTTGGCAACTGGTGTTTCTTTACCTTTAGACTCCTCTTTTCTCTTTGAGACAGAAGATTTACCCTTTATTTTATGCATATCTAAACGAACCATTAAATCCCCCTGTTTTTATTTAAAACTTTTTTCCAAAACTTTATCTATAAGACCATACTCAACAGACTCAGCTGCACTCATAAAAAAGTCTCTCTCTGTATCTTTGACAATTTTTGAGAGTTTTTTGCCACAGTTTTTTGCCAATATGTTATTTAAAAGCTCTTTTAATCTCAAAATCTCTTTTGCTTGTATCTCTATATCAGTCGCTTGTCCTTGAGCTCCACCTAGTGGCTGGTGTATCATGATTCTAGAGTTTGGTAAAGAGTATCTTTTACCTTTTGCACCACAGCTCAGCAAAAACGCGCCCATAGATGCTGCTTGTCCTATGCAGATAGTGCTGATATCTGGTCTTATGTAGTTCATAGTGTCATATATGCTAAAACCACTTGTTATGACACCACCTGGAGAGTTTATATATAGGTATATATCCTTTTCAGGGTCTTCAGCTTCTAAAAATAGAAGTTGGGCAACGATTGATGATGCAACTGCATCATTTATCTCGCCACTTAGCATGATAATTCTGTCTTTTAACAGCCTTGAATATATATCATAACTTCTCTCGCCTCTGCCTGTTTTTTCAACAACTACTGGAACATAGCTCATTATTTATCTTTTACCTTTTTAGTATCTTTTGTGAAGAGTTTTGTAAAAAGCCTATCTTCAACAACTGACATTTTGATAGCAGGAAGAAGACCTTGTTTTTCGTAATATTCAAAATACTTTTCAGGGTCTTGACCTTGTTGCATTGCTTCAAAATATATCATCTGTGTCACCTCTTGGTCATCGACACTTATCTCCTCTTTTTTTGCCAATTCATCTACAATAAATGTCAACTTTACACTATCTCTTGCTTCATCGGCAAATTCAGCTCTCTTCTCTTCTATCTTCTTTGGATTTTCAGAGTACTCTTTTATCTCCTCTTCGCTCATCTTTGAAAAGATATTTCGCACCTGCATATCTATCTCTTGGTTAACTATATTTTCAGGAAGATCAAAATCTATCTCTTTTAAAATTTTCTCTATATATTTTGGCTTAACCTCTTCATTGAAAATTATATGAAGTTTTTCATTTTTCAACTCTTCTTTGACCTGATCTTCAAGTATTTTAAGAGTTGGTTTTTCGACACCAGGAAGTAGTTTTTTAAGAGTATCATTATCAGGAGTCTCTAAAATATCTTTAACCTCTATTTTATGAAGTTTTACTTTGAAAACCACATCTTTACCCGCTAATTCTTGATTATTATACTCTTTTGGAAATGAGGTCTTCACATCTCTCTCTTCTCCAACTTTCATACCAATCAAACCATCTTCAAATCCTGGTATAAACGAACCACTTCCTATCTCAAGTAGATATGCCTCTGCCTTTCCGCCAGGAAAACTCTCTCCATCTATAAAGCCCTCAAAATCAATCTGTGCAAAATCGCCATTTTCAACTGCTCTTTTCTCTGTTATAACTCTCATAGATGCTGCTGATTTCAGTATCTCTTTAATTCTACTTTCAACATCTTTTTTCATAATTCTTGGTGTTTTATACTCAGGAACCAACTCTTTGTATCCTGTCACATCAATGGTTGGTTTAAAAGATACCTTTACTTCAACTTCCAATCCATCATCAACTCTATCAAATTTAGAAATCTGCGGTTCTCCTACGACTTCCTCAAAATTTGTATCTAATTGCTTCAATGCTTCATCAAATAACTCTTTTAGTACCTCTTGTTCAGCGTCTTGTTTTATCTGGTCTTTATGTCTAGCTTTTACCACATGTACTGGAACTTTTCCTGGTCTAAAACCATCAACTTTCATGCTCTTGGCAGCTTTTGCTGCTATCTTGTCCTCTTTTTTGCCTAATGTTGCAGCAGATATCTTTGCATCAACAACTGCATTTGCACTATCAACCTTCTTCGCGTTAATTTGCATATATTCCCTTTAAAATAAAATTTTTTATTAATATACCCAATTTTTACTTTATAATCCATATATACCGCATACTTTAGCTCTCAATTAGTAAAAATTGGGTATATTAATAAAAAAATTACTCGGGATAAGTTTTATGCAAAAAGAGAGAGAGTTTGAAAATTTAGTAAAAAGAATGTTAGAGTTGCTAGGAGAAGATACAAATAGAGAGGGTTTGCTTAAAACTCCAAAAAGAGTCTTTAAGTCATTTGAATTTATGACACAAGGTTACCAGCAAGACCCTAAAAAAGTACTAAATGATGCTCTTTTTGAGAGTGATAATTCTCAGATGGTTCTTATCAAAGATATAGAGTTTTATTCGATGTGTGAACACCACCTGCTACCTATCATTGGTAGGGCTCATGTCGCCTATATACCAGATGGAAAAGTTGTAGGACTCTCAAAGATACCAAGAATGGTAGATATATTTGCTAGAAGACTACAGATACAAGAGCAGTTGACAGAGCAGATAGCAGAGGCTATTCATGAAGTCATAGCTCCAAAAGGTGTAGGTGTAGTTGTTCAGGCAAGACACATGTGTATGGAGATGAGAGGAGTTCAAAAAACTCACTCAAATACCACAACATCTTCACTCAAAGGGCTCTTTCTGAAGTCAAATACAAGAAAAGAGTTTTTTGATATCATTAACGCTCCGCAGGCCACTAGATTCTAATGCCGATAAAAAAACTCAGATATAAATTAGACAATGAGAAGCTTTCACCGCTTTTTGGTGTGATAAAAAAGGTAAGTTCAAACAAAATAGAGGCAAATGGGCTAAATCCAAGTATCGGCGATATAGTTAAAATCATCTCAAGAGACAATGGTAAAAATGAACTTGGAATGGTCACAGAGATAGACCAAAACTCATTTTTTATCTCGCCTTTTGGTTTTGTAGAAGGGTTTAAGATAGGTGATAAGATATTTATCAATGACCAAGGTATGATGATTCCTGTAGGAGATGGGCTTTTAGGAAGAGTAGTAGATCCCTTTATGCGACCAAAAGACGGCAAAGGGGAGATAGAGAGCACAGTAAGTGCTCCAATCATGAAGCCTCCACTTGATGCCATGAAGAGAGGTTTGATAAGTGAGCCATTTGGTGTTGGAGTAAAGACGATAGATGGTTTGCTCACATGTGGAAAAGGTCAAAAATTAGGTATATTTGCAGGAAGCGGAGTCGGAAAATCTACACTTATGGGCATGATAGTACAAGGCTCAAGCGCAACCATAAAAGTGGTGGCGCTCATAGGTGAAAGAGGTAGAGAAGTACCGGAATTTATACAAAAAAATCTTGGCGGAGATTTGAGCAATACAGTCATAATCGTAGCTACTAGTGATGACTCGCCTTTGATGAGAAAGTATGGTGCATTTTGTGCCATGAGTGTGGCAGAGTATTTTAAAAGCCAAGGCAATGATGTGCTTTTTATGATGGACTCTATCACAAGATTTGCTATGGCTCAAAGAGAGATAGGACTTGCCCTTGGTGAACCTCCTACATCAAAAGGGTATCCACCTTCAGTTTTGACGCTTCTGCCTCAACTGATGGAAAGAGCTGGAAAAGAGGAGGGTAAAGGCTCTATCACGGCATTTTTTACAGTTCTTGTAGAAGGTGATGATTTGAGCGATCCGATAGCAGACCAATCAAGAAGCATACTTGACGGTCATATTGTACTCTCAAGAGAGCTTACAGATTTTGGAATTTATCCACCTATTAGCATACAAAACAGTGCTTCAAGGGTTATGGGAGATGTCATAAAGGACGAACATAAAAAACTGGCCATGAAGTTTAAGAGATTGAGTTCAATTCTTAAAGAAAATGAGATACTTGTAAGAATTGGTGCGTATGAAAAAGGCAATGACAAAGAGTTGGATGAAGCGATTTTGAGAAAAGAAAAGATGAGTGAGTTTTTGCAACAAAGTCCCGAAGAAATCGTTAGCCTAGAAGATACTATTGCTAAATTGAAAGAGGTTCTTAGCTGATAACAGTTTTTAGACACACTTTTTAATCTTTTTTTAATGATAAAGATAATAGTATGCGAACAAAGAAACAATTAGGACAAATTGAGTCCTATTTAATAATGGAGATTTAATGAGAGTTTATTTAGACAATAACGCTACAACTATAGTTGACCCTATAGTTTTTGAAGAGATGGTGCCGTATTTTTGTCAAATGTATGGCAATCCAAATTCACTTCATGAGTTTGGCAGTGAAACACATCCTGCCTTAAGATGTGCTATGGATAGACTGTATGCTGGAATCGGTGCAGGTGACAATGACGATGTAGTCGTTACTTCTTGTGCTACTGAAAGTATAAACTGGGTCTTAAAAGGCATATATTTTGACCATATAAAAGATGGTGATAAAAACCATATAATCACAAGCGAAGTGGAACATCCAGCAGTCATAGCCGCTTGTAAATTTTTGGAAACACTAGGTGTTGAGGTGACTTATTTGCCTGTAAATAGCGATGGTGTTATAGAAGTTGAAACACTAGAGAAGAGCATCACAGATAAGACTGCCTTGGTTTCAATCATGTGGGCAAACAATGAAACAGGCATGATATTTCCTATAAAAGAGATTGGCGAGATTTGCAAAAAGCATGGCGTTCTTTTTCATACAGATGCGACTCAAGCCATCGGAAAAGTTCCTGTTGATGTTGTTGCAAATCATGTTGATTATATGAGTTTTTCTGCTCATAAATTCCATGGACCAAAAGGTGTAGGCGGACTCTTTATAAAAGAGGGGAAAGTTATCACTAGCTTACTGCATGGTGGCGAGCACATGGGAGGCTTGAGAAGTGGAACTCTAAATGTTGCAGGAATTGTTGGTATGGGAAAAGCGATGGAGCTTGCAGTTGAGAATTTAGATTTTGAAAAAAGCAATGTCAAGAGACTCAGAAACAGACTAGAAGACGAGTTGCTAAAAATTCCTGGTACTTTTGTAGTTGGAGCTAAAGATCAAAGAACACCAAATACTATACTTATAAGCGTAAAGGGTATAGAGGGGGAAGCAATGCTTTGGGATTTAAACAAAGCAGGTATCGGAGCGAGTACAGGAA
>JALUXQ010000033.1 GCA_027013265.1 Campylobacteraceae bacterium
GTTTGGTTTGGGTATTGCTCATACTAGATGGGCGACACACGGAAAGCCAACAGAGATAAACGCACACCCTCACTGGGGAGAGTTTTCGTTTGTCATTCACAATGGAATTATCGAAAATTATATGGAGATAAAAAAAGAGCTCCAAAGTGATGGCGTGGTGTTTTTAAGTCAAACCGATAGTGAAGTTATCGTACATCTGTTTGAAAAATTTATTAGAGAAAATATGAGTGCAAAAGAGGCATTTAAAAAAACTATTGAGTCATTAAAAGGGGCTTATGCCATACTTCTTATCACAAAAGTGGAGCCAAATAGTATATTTTTTGCTAAAAATGCTGTGCCTCTTATCATCGGAAAAAATAGTCAAAATGAGCTCTTTTTAGGATCTAGTGATGCTCCACTCATCGGTTTTGCGGACGAAGTTAGTTATCTTGAAGATGGAACTTTCGGTTGGATGAATAAAGAGGGGATAGAGCTATATAAGGACTCCGTAAAGATAAAACCGACTTTTAAACTACTGAGTACTAGCAAGATTTATGCACAAAAAGATGGATTTAGATTTTTTATGGAAAAAGAGATATATGAGCAGTCATCAGTAGCAAGCGAAACTCTCATGGGTAGAATCAAAGATGATAAGGTATATCTTGAAGAGCTTAGCGGGTATGATTTTAGCGATATAGATGAGATAAAAATCTGTGCATGTGGCACAAGTTATCACGCAGCTCTTACTTCAAGTTATCTATTTGAGAGGATTTCTAAGATTAGATGTTCAGTTGAGATAGCAAGCGAATTTAGATACAAAGAGCCTCTCATGGATAAAAAAACACTCTTTTTGGTCATCAGTCAAAGCGGAGAGACGGCAGACACTCTGCAAGCTCTAAAGATGGCAAAAAAAGCTGGGTTAAAAACACTTTGTATATGCAATGTCGATAACTCTTCGATAGTGCGAATCAGCGATGCTACAATCCTCACAAGAGCTGGCATAGAAAAAGGTGTGGCGAGTACAAAAGCATTTGCCACTCAAGTTTTAACACTTTGGCTTTTGGCTCTTTATGTTGCTAAAAAGAGAGATAAGCTAGATGAGAAGATGTGCGAAATAGAGATGAGAGCACTAAGAAGCATCCCCTCTGTTTTAAAAGTAGATGAACAGATGCACGAGAAACTTCATAGGCTATCCAAAAGATACCTGCATGGTCACGGGTTTTTCTTTATAGGGCGAGATATATTTTTCCCTCTAGCTCTTGAGGGTGCACTAAAACTAAAAGAGATAAGCTACCTTCATGCAGAAGGTTACCCCGCAGGTGAGATGAAACATGGTCCAATCGCTCTAGCAGATTGCAACCTCTTCACTATCGCTCTTATGCCCCAAACCTTACTTTATGACAAAACTAAAAGCAATGTAGAGGAGTTAAGTGCGAGGGATGCCACCATACTTGCCATCAGTCCAGAAGAGTTTGAACTTGCTGATGATTTTATAAAAACTCAAGCCTATGAGCACCCAATGTGTGAATTTTTCGAGATGATGGTCATAACGCAACTTTTAGCACTTGAGATTTCAATCAGACTAGGAAATGATGTTGACATGCCAAGAAACCTGGCAAAAAGTGTGACGGTAGAGTAGAATTATTTAAAAACAGTAAGAGTCTTGTCTTACTGTTTTTATGATGTTTGTGTGAATTAATTCGACAAATCTATAACAACACCTTTTTTCAAAAGTTCTCTCTTTCTAGCTTTTGAATATTGTCTATAGCTGTCATATTTTTTGTAGTATTTTCCACTTACATATCTTAGCCTCTCTTTAAAGTGATAACTGTATAAAAGAGCATCTATGCTTAGTCTTAGTTTTTTTTCATTGTAGAGTAAAACAGTAGGCCTATATGAAAGATTCATATCTAGTGCCATTTTTTTAGGTGTTGTTTTATTTCCTAATATATCAATAATAGGCTTATCAGAGGATGCATCTAGTCTAACAATCGTATATGGTTTTAACTCTTTTTTTACATCTTTATTGTTAAATGTTACATTATGCAAATATTCACACTGAGTACAACTCCCATCTTCAAAGATAAGTGCCAATGGTGTAGATACTCTTGATAGATCGTTTATGTTTGAAAATAGTTTATTCGGTTTCAACTTATAAAGATTTTTGTTTTTAACTCTATCTAGATATTCATCTATTTTCATTTTTTTATAGAATTTAGCATTTACATACTTTAGAATATGTATAAAATTCTCAGGTGAGCGATAGCCGTCAACCCTTGTGACTATATTTTTGTTGCCATCTAAAAACAGAATGGTAGGGGTAAAATAAATTTTAGTTTTCTGCGCAAACTCCTTTTCGCTCATGGATGTATTTTCATCCCAAGTTATCTCTCTCTTTCCTGTTATCCTCATACTGATAACATCAAAATGTGCTTTTATAAAATCGCTTGTTCTGTTTTTTGAGATAAAACTCTCTTTTAGCATCTTTGCACAATATGGGCAACCATCTAAGTCTAAATATATCATCAAATGCTTATTACTATCTTCTGCCTCCTTCGCATCTGCAGTTATATCTAAAAAACTGAGCTTAAACCAACTAGGAGCACTATGGTTTTCACCGCCAACTATCTTGCCAGCAGCATTTAAAAACGAAACTGATAAAAATATAGCTATAAGTAGTACTGATAATTTCTTCATCTTGTTTTTTCCTTGTTATAAATGCGATATTCTAGCAATACCAAGTAAACATGTCAAGAAAAGATTTAAAAATTCACTACTGCAACATGCTCCACAAAGATTCAGATAGCGTAGGATGAGCAAAAATCATCTCCTTTAAGTCAGCTTTTGCCAGATTTGCATTGATAGCTATCAAGATTTCGTGTATGAGCTCAGTTGTCTCATTTCCTATCATTGCACATCCTAGTATCGCCCCATTATCCTTGTCACATAGCAACTTTATAAAGCCTCCATCATCACCTTTTATCTTCGCTTTTACGCTTGATTTGAAGAAGCTTTTTATCACTTCATACTCTATATTTTGCTCTTTTAGACTCTTCTCATTTAGCCCGACACTTGCAACCTGAGGGTGACAAAAAGTGACAAAAGGCATCACTTTTGATGCTTGCATCTTTTTTTCATGTAAAATATTGTTTGCTACAACTCTTGCTTCATGGTAAGCCATATGGGCTAAAGCGGGAGTTGGAATCACATCACCTAGTGCATAGATATTTGGGTTCGCAGTTGTAAGATTTTTATCAACTGTGATAAAACCTCTATCACTCTTTATATTTGCATTTTCGAGTCCAAGATTTTTGGTATTTGGAGCTCTTCCTATGGAAACTAGCACAAGCTCATAACTACCTTGTACCACTCCTCTTGGTGTTTGCATATCAATCATGACACTATTTTCATTTTTGGTGTAATTTGTTACATTTGCATTTGTTGTGACTTTTATGCCTTTTCTTTTGAGCTCTCTCTCTAGTGTTTTTGCCACATCTTCGTCTTCGGCAGGAACTAGATTTGGAGTAAATTCTGCTATATGGACATTGACACCTATTGAGTTGAAAAATGTAGCAAATTCACACCCTATCGCACCACCTCCGACTATGAGTATAGACTCGGGAATTTTTTCCAATTCAAACACTTCATCACTTGAAATTATCTGTTTTTTGTCTATCTCTAAAAGGGGATGTGGTCTGTGTATAGAGCCTGTTGCAATCACAAATTTATCTGCTTTTATAATTTGTTCACCTGCTTTTATACTATTTTCATCGACAAAAGTGGCAGAGCCGAAAACCATCTCTACTCCTGATTTCGAGACGCCATCAGTCGCACCTTTTCTGATTTGATTCAGTAAGGCTGTTTTTTTCTCTTTTAGAGTAGCTAAATCAAATGATACATCTTGCATAGATAGACCCAAACTCTCAAGGTATTTTTTCCTGCTTAGAG
>JALUXQ010000034.1 GCA_027013265.1 Campylobacteraceae bacterium
TCCAGGGCTTTGTTCTTTTACTTTCTTTTTGACAAATGGCTTCACTACTAAAAATACTAAAAATAACCCAACAAAAGCTACGCTATCTATAAGCATTTTTTGAAATTTTTGAAAATTGTTTAAACCTTCTATATCATCAAGATAGTGTAAATCATCATTATCTTCAGGGATATAACATTTAAAAAGGTACTGCTCTAAAAAATGTTCAATGGAGATAATTTTTAATGTTGAATGTTGAGTATTGAATTTTAAATTTGTTAAGTATTTGATAATCTCATCAACTACTTTCGCTTTTGTGTTAAGAACTATGATAGATGTTTGGCTTTGAATATTGGCTTCTATCTTAGCTATAACATCTTTTGACTCTTCATTTTTATAGTCTATTTTATTTATAGTAGTAAACTTTTTATCTAGTCTTTGAAGTTCAAGTTCTGTAAAAGTATATTTTTCGCCTAGGATTATCATATAATTAAACCTTATTTAGTAAATCTTTTAAATTATCTAAAATCTCTACATTAAATTTATTTGTATCAATTTTATGCCCAGTATTCACTAAATAGGTTTTACCAATCTTAGCATTTATACCAGCTTGAACATCACTATTTTTATCACCAACTAAAATAGAGTTAGTCAAATCAATATCAAACCCTTTTTGAGCATCTAGTATCATACCAGCATTTGGCTTTCTACATTTGCACTCTCCACTAAAATCTGGATGATGGGGACAATGGTAAACTTTAGAAATTTTTATATTTTCTTTTTCAAACTCTTTTAACATCCAATCTGTTAAAACTTTATAATCATCTTCTGTATATTTACCCCTAGCTATTCCAGCTTGATTTGTAATTATGATGATTATATATCCATTTTGCAAAAAATATCTACAAGTTTCAAATACACCATCAATAAACTCAAAATCTTCTAGCTTATAAAGATAATTCTTCTCTTTATTTATAACCCCATCACGATCTAAAAACAATGCTTTTTTCATATATGGTTTTTTATCTCTTTTTGAGCTTTTTCATAATCTTGTGGTATCCCAATATCTATAAAATAATTATCAAATACCATAGAACTAATATTTAATTTTTGTAAGTTATTTTCCATAAACTCTTCAAATGAAAATACAGTCGCTAAGTCAAAATCATCAAAAATATCTTTTGAGGCTAAATATATACCACCATTGATATTTCCTACTTTTCTATAACTCTTTTCCGTAAACTTCGTTACTAAATTGTTTTCATCACTCTCTACACATCCATATCTATCAAAATCTTGCATATTTTTTAAAGATAACATTAACTTAGAATCATTTACCAACTCAAGTTTATTCAGATTTACATTAAAAAAAGTATCTCCATTAATAATATATACTTCATTGCTTGTAACTTTAGAGATAGCCTTTTTTATAGCACCACCTGTTCCTAATGGCTCATCTTCAACGCTATAAATGAGTTCAATTCCATCAAAACTATCTCCAAAATATTCTTTGATAATTTCCCATTTATATCCAACCGATAAAATGACTCTTGAAATATCATTTTTTTTAAGGTACTTTAAAATATACTCTAAAAAAGGTTTATCTTCTATGGATGCCATTGGTTTAGGAACATCTGAAACAACACTTTGCAGTCTCGTTCCTAGTCCTCCTGCTAAAACAATGGCTTCCATTAGTTAAATCCTTTTCCAAATATCTCCTCTTCAACTACAGCACAAATAATATGCCCTATAAGGATATGAGATTCTTGAACTCTAGGTGTTTCATCTGAGGGGATGCAAATACAGTAATCACATAATTCTTTCATAACTCCACCACTTTGCCCAGTAAGTCCAACAGTTGTGATACCTTTAGCTTTACACTCTTTTAAAGCCTCTACTATGTTTTTAGAATTTCCACTTGTTGAAATTCCTATAAATATATCACCTTCCACACCATTTGCTTGAACTTGTCTAGCAAATAGTTTTTCATATCCATAGTCATTTCCTATAGCAGTCAAAATACTTGTATCTGTAGTTAAAGCCATAGAAGGAAGACCAGGACGATCAAAGTAAAATTTACTTACAAACTCCCCTGCTATATGTTGTGCATCTGCTGCACTTCCACCATTTCCTGCTATAAGAGTTTTATTTCCTCTTTTGTAAGCTTCTGTGGTTAGCTTTGAAACTTCACCTATTAGTTTCATTAACTCTCTATTTTCATAGATTGCCTGTTTTGTTTCATACGACTTTTTTACTTGATTTGCTATAAAATTATCCATCATTTTCTTCCTTTGTGTTTTGTTTAGGTGGTTTTGGCTGATGCGTTTTAAAAACATATGCAATATAAGAAACTCCACCAGCTATTATACTGCCAACAACTTGAGAGCCAAAAATTCCAGCGATAGTAGCTATGCCATACCCTATGGAAACTAAAAGTATAAAATTTAATTGACCAAAATATGTCGCTCTATGTCTAAACTTCTGCTCTTTTTCTGCCATTGCTATAATTCTATCAGGCAATGTTCTATCTATTTGTTTTAACTGCCTTAACTCTTCTGGTGGTGGAGTTGGGGCTTGACGAATTTGTGTAGTTTGCACTGATAAACGACTTAAAATATCCTCTTCTTGCCTTTTAAGTAGATTTTCAAGCTCATCTTTTGAGATTGAAATATTATTTTCTTGTTGTTTTAACTTTTGATTTTTCATATCTTTTTAAAACTACCTTTTTTGCAATATAAAAATCATTAGATAAATTCACACCGTCTTGATATTGATTATTTTCATTAAAATTTGGCACTCCCACCACTACAGAGCTTCTAAAACCATCTATAAAGTATTTAACAAATTTTTCCATCCTCTCCACCTCTTTAAAGTTACTTTTTTATATTATACTACATTCAAAACTCATAATTTAACATTAAGCTAAACTCTCCATCCTTTTGTTCCATCTTTTACGAAGTGAAAATTCATCACTTCTCCTTGTTGTCTGTTTAACTCTTTTATAAGTTGTAGTTTTTTAGTAGATTCTACCATAAAAAACATAAAACCACCTCCACCTGCACCACTTACTTTGCCACTATATGCACCATTTTCCATAGCTAGAGTATAGACCCTATCTATCTCACTATTTGATATAGAGTTGGAAACTCTTTTTTTTGATTCCCAAGACTTTCCTAATACTTTAGCAAAGTCTTGAATATCCCCTTTGAGTAGATGCTCTTTCATCAAAGTAGCATCCTCTTTTACTTCATGCATAGCATTTAAAGATTTTTCATCATCAAGTAAAGATTTTTTTTCATGCTCAATCTGACTTGCTTCTCTTGTGATATTTGTAAAATAAAGCACCATAGACTCTTCAAGTTCGTCTATTATCCAGTTTTTTATGCGAAGTGGATTTACTATGACTCTTTTGTTATCATAAAACTCCATAAAGTTAAATCCACCAAATGTTGCTGCATATTGATCTTGTGCACCTCCAACTATACCTATATCCTCTCTCTCTATCTCAAAAGCTAGTCTTGCTATGTCATACTCTCCAAGAGGTAAGTTTAACCACTCAACAAAAGCTTTTATAACAGCTACTACAAGGGTAGAGCTTCCACCAAGTCCACTGCCACTAGGAACATCAGAGTAAGTGCTTAGTTTAAAACTAAGTGGTTCTATATCAAAATCTTTTACTATACGATTGTATATACCTTTAAAAAGGTCTAACTCTCCATCTAAAACCAACTCTTTTTGAGAACCTAGTTCTACCTTTTTATCTATATCTATAGCTTCAAAGATTATTTTGCCATCGTCTCTTTCTTCTATACTACAATGCACATAAAGCGATATAGTGCTATTTAAAACATACCCACCAAACTTATCACAATAGACATCCAAGTCCGTTCCTCCACCTGCTAGTCCTAGTCTTAGTGGTGCTTTA
>JALUXQ010000035.1 GCA_027013265.1 Campylobacteraceae bacterium
GCCTTGCATATCGTCTTTTTTATGACAATCAACACAACTCAGACCTTTTTTAAAGTGGATATCTGTGCTTAGATGGTGAAAATCGATGCCATATTTTCGCGGCGGATACCTTCCATCTTTTGTCAGCGGGGCTCTATAGCTTTTGTCATAATCTTTTGGAAAAAGACCTAGATAATCGCCCCCGACAAACTCTTTGTTATGACAACTTAAGCATTTGCTCATAGGAATCTTGCCTCTTTGACATTTTCCTGTTTTTTGATGAGGAGTATGACAAGCTAGACAATTTCTACCTCTGTTCATTCCTCGCTCACCACTAGATTTGTTTCCTAAGTGGCATTTTAAACACTTTCTTCTTAAAAAATCATCTACTAAATCACTAGGTTTTTTTATCTCTAATTTTGGTAAAGGAAGTGATTGTAATGTCACATTTGAATCTTTGATACCCCAAGCATTTCTGGTGATATTTATAGCTTTTTTTAAAGTATAATGGATACTATTTTGACATCTTTTGGCAGATTTTGGATGACAGGTGGTGCAGCTTTGTGCCGACAAGGAGCTAAAAAGTATAAAGAGTAAAGTTATTGTTTTAAGCATGATGTTTTCCCACTATAAAAAAGTTTTTTGGATTGATTAAAGTCTTTATATATCTTGTCGTTGTAGCTATTGTGACAGATGATACATTTATAAGCCCCAACTATTTTATCTAGTTCAGCCCTATTGAAGCTTCTTGCCTCTTTTCTTGATGTGCTTTGAAATTGTTTGCCCTTTACTGAAACGAAAGCATCTATCGGATAAGAAAAAGGCATCCCACTTTGGATTGAATTATAGATAGGAGTAAATGTTATGTTGCCTTCTTTTATATCTAAATTTCCCCTGCCAAGTCCTAAGCTTGCAGGATTAAAATGACAATCAACACAAGTCCTTGATTTTTTTTGAGTGGTATGTGGATCCCAACCTGCCATCGCCAATGAGTGAAATTTATAGAGGTCAGGTCTTGACTTTTTACCTTTTTTGGTAAAAAGTAAAGACCTGACCCCAAATAATGTTCCTATCACTTGACATCCTGGAGCAAAAGGCATAATTTTTTTATTGTAACCAATTCCTAAACTTGGACTCTCAAATCTTAAAAAACTTCTTAATTCTTGCCATTGTCCTTTTGTCCTTTTATGTTTTATCCAATCATACTGTTTGCCATTTTCAAAATACACTTCATGACAACCGTAACAGCTAGGCATCCAAGAAGAGTGACAAGCAGAACAATCTAGTCTTTTATGTATTGCAAGAGTATGATAGGGTTTATCACTCATCTTTTCTAGGTTAAATCTTTTTCCATCAGCTTTTCTATAAAAAACAGTTTGGTTTTTATCTTTTTGAACATTATATAGCGGAGATTTGAACTTTTTGGTATAGGCTATGGGTGATTTAATCTCTATTTTTTCGTTAGTATCGGCTAGAGTCTCCGCTAGTGTATTTGCTTTTTTAAATTTTGGTTTATGGCAATCTTTGCACTTGATATCTTCTGCTTCTTCCATGTGGTGATGTTTTTTACCATCTCCCATCACTCCCTTTTGTGTATGGCAGTCGATACAGCTCATGTTGGCCAATTTGTGGTGTATGTCATCTGGTAGTTTATAATAAAATCTTTTGCCATCACTCATCTTGTGTGAAAAATCACCGTGCTTATAAGGAGTTCCATATCCTGCACTTTCAAAAACCCCTTCATAAGATAAGCCGATTCTATTGGAGCGATTGTGGCATTTCAGACAGTTTTTGGTGGGAATTCTTGAAGTAAAAACTGCGTGGTGGTTTTTGTTGGTTTTTGAAACTCTATGACAATCGCTACATCCTCCACCTCTTGCTATCTTTTTGTTTTTGAAGATTTTTTCACTTTGATTTATATGGCAAGCTGCACAAAGTTTTCTAAAATGATCAGTGGCTAAAGAACTTTTGACCTCTTTTTTTAACTCATCTATGCCTATGGTAGAGTTTAAATCACTATTTTCGCCCCATTGGTATTTAAGTACATTTAAGATACCACTTTGTGATTGCATCATAGATTTGCTAACTCTTTTTACTATATCTTTGTGGCATTTGACACAAAAGATGCTCGCATGTTCCAAGCTCGCTGGATTCAAAACTATACCTCCATGAGCAGCTTTCTTATTCGTTGCCCATCTATTTCCACCGTGACATACAGCACATCCAAATATCTCTTTTGGGTGAGCATGATCTATGTCACTCATGCTACTATGGCAACTTATACACTGGTCTGGTTTTGCTATCTTGATAGTAGTTTTTGGGGCATTTGAGAAGATTGAAAAGAGTAAAAGAGCAACTGAAACAGTGGCTGAGATAAAAATCAGATTTTTTAGTTTCATTTTAATAAAATCGATATAAGGATATAGACAATCAGCCAAAGAGCCAAGAGTACTTTGATGATATTTTTATGTTTTGTGTAAAAATATAGAATTAGAAAAAGAAAAGGGGTTGCTAGAAAAAGATTTACACTTAGAGGTGACCAAGACTTTGCAAGCAAATTTTCTGCACCTAGAAAAAACCATGGACTTGAAAGATGTTTGACATCAACTCCTAAAACTATATCTTTTGGCATAGAAAATATTAAAAGCGTTAAAATAGTAACCCCAAGAGCAGTACTGATAAACTCTATCCTTGTTTGTAAAGTATTTGTATGTTTATAAATCGCATATAGTAAAATAATCGGTAAAAAGAGTATATGCCAGATAAAAAATTTATAATAAAATATACTCGAGTCTTTTAGGAGAGCTAAAAAATTGCTAAGGATTGGCGTCTCTTTTAGCAGATTAAAAGTAACCTCTGCTGCTGCTTTTCCACTTGCATCTGCCTTTAGAACAAATCCGCTGAACATTAAAATGATAACTAAAACAAGAGCTAAAATCGAATAGTTCCAAGAGGAACTAGAGATTTTTACTCTCTGTTTTGATAGCTCATATACCACATGCAGTAGAAGAAAAAGAGTAAAGGCTTCAGAGCTAAAGTAGTGTAGTTTTCTAAAAAAAAGACCATAAGGTATAAGGAAATTTATCTTTTGTACACTTTGGAATGCAAGTGAGGGGTGATAGGCAAATGCAACAATGAATCCACTAAGCAGGCTTATAAAAAACAAGCCCATCGTAAGATATGATACAAGCCTCGATGTGTTTAACATATACTAACCTATAAAAAGTTTTTTATTTTTTATCTTGAAGGTTATTTTATCTAAATCTCGCTGTGCGGGTCCTTTTATCCTGAAACCATCGATTGTGAATTGACTATGGTGACAGGGGCAGATAAATCTGTTTTTATCTTTGTAAAAATTCAGGATGCAACCCATGTGTGTACAGTGAGCATCAAAAACCTCTATTTTATCTTCATGTTTATAAATGAAAACATCATGTTTTTTTATTTTTGTGATTCCATTTTTTATATTTTTGAGTGAAAGTTGAAACTCTTTGGCCCCATTTTCTTTAAAAAAGATAAAATTATATACTGGGTAACACAGTGTTGCAAATATCCCATATTTAATAAAACTTCTTCTTTTTGTATTGTTATTTTGCATTTATAAAAGATTAGCCCCTACAAGTAAGTTGTTGGAAGGTATTTTACTTAAATTTTCTTAACTAAACTTTTTTGATCGAATAAGTATAGTATATTAAAATTAATTGTTAACTTTGTATTAAGTGCTGTAAGAATATAATTTTATCTTTCAAGTGGTTATAATCACATTTGCTTTTATATAGGAGTGTAAATGATGGGCAATCTTCGTGCACTTGTTTTGTGTGCAGATATCTTGGAGTCTCCAGATAATCAAATCGAAATACTTAAAGAGTTTCAAAAACTTACAAAAGAAGAGTTGTGTTATGATCCAGATGAGATACAATCAGAGTTTGTCAGAATATTTTTAATAAACTCAACAAAATTAAAATGTGCACCTTTTGCATCTTGGTGGATTGATGGAAGAATGTGTGGAAATTCACTCTATAAAATAAATCATTTCTATGAAAAATGTGGTTATAAATTTGATGTTGATAATATGAAAAAACCAGCAGATCATATCTCCTTTATGATTAGGTTTATAGCTATCTTGGCCGAAGAGAAGAGATTTGATGAGATAAAAGAGTTTTCCTTGTTTTTAACATGGTTTGAAGATCTTGCTAATTCTTTAAAGATAGCTACAAAGGTTCAAAATTTTCAACTTGCAGTTAGATTTTCTTTAGCAATAATTAACTCTTTAAAGGAAGAAAAATGCAAAATGCTGTAGGGTTTGTGCGGCCAAAACATAACAATATATGGTTGATATTATCGTGTTTTATCGTTCTTGTTGGACTGTATGGAGTGGTTCAAGTATTTTTACATGGTCAAGAGGAGTCTTATGGTATAACAAGAGAGGTGCCGTGGGGATTGCTTATTATCGGCTATTCTTTTTTTGTTGGAATTACTCTTGGTACGGCTGTAGTAGGGGCATTGGCACATGTTTTTAAAATAGATTCTTTTAATATTATGAGTAAAAAACTTGCATTGGTCTCTGTATCATCACTTATAGCAGGATTTTTTATTATTTATTGGGATTTGGCAGGTCCTTATGATTTGCAAGTGTTAAGATTAGTTGTTTACTTTGCTGAATTTAAAATTACTTCCCCTATTTGGTGGTTAGTTGTTTTATATGCATCTGAGCTACCTCTGTTAGCATTTGAAGTATATTTTCTTCTTAGCCAAAAAGAAAATTCAGCTTTTTATGCCTCTTTGATAGGGACATCACTCAGTATAGTTGCTTATGGGACAATGGCTCTTGTGTTTGATGCAAACAGTTCAAGACCTTTATGGCATACAAGCTCATTTGCGCTGTTTTTTATAATTTCAGCAATTGCAGGTGGTTTTGGGGTTGTTCTTGTAATGATTTTTTTAAACAATGTCACGCAAAAATACAAAAAATCAATAATTGTGCTGAGCAAAACATTGTTCTTTTTATTGACATTTATGTTGGTTATTGATTTTTGGAATGTTGTTATAAACTCTTATAGTTCGGATGTTTTGTTAGGTGCAACTATGAGACTTTTTATAGGTAAAGGAGTATTGGCATATAATTTTTATTTTTATGAGATTATATTGGGGATAATTCTGCCTATGTTTTTGCTTTTAGTTGGTAGATTCAAAAGTTCTGTATTGGCTTTTATATCGGGAATCTTGACTATAGTTGGTCTCTTTTTTTCAAGATACGACGCGGTTATCGGGGGACAATTGTTGTCGAGGCCTAGTGAGAGTATGAAGTTTGTACTTCACAATTATAGTGTTAGCGCCTCAGAAATATCCATTTTTGTGGGCAGTATTGGTGTTTTATTTTTTGTCTATTTTTTAGGGGCTAAGTTTTTTAATTTAGAGGAGTCAACATTGTGAGCAGACATAATATAACAAGAAGAGGATTTTTAAAATTAGCTGGGGCTACAAGTATTGCAGGGGTTACAGGGGTTACAGGTTTTCCATCCCCTCTTCACGCTTCTATGAGTGAATCTGAAAAAAGTTCTATGTTTTTAAAATATGATAGAGGTGTGTTGAGCCCTAGTTTTTGCGAGATGTGCTTTTGGAATTGTGGAGTGGATGTTTACACAAGAGAAGGAAAAATTCATAAGCTTGAGGGAAATAAGTTTAATCCGAATAATAATGGTCATCTTTGCGCCAAAGGTAATTCAGGAATAGAATCTACATATGATGCTGATCGTGTGCAATTTCCACTTATTAGAACTGGTAAGCGAGGAGAGGGTAAATTTAAAAAAGTAAGCTGGGATGAGGCATATCAATATATTTTTGATAAATTAGAGCCCCTCATAAAAGAGTATGGTGCTCAAACACTTGCTACCTTTATGCATGGAACAGGTGAGCCTCATGTCCATACACTTACAAAAGCACTTGGAAGTCCTAATATAGTAGTTCCTGCGTATTCTCAATGTTTAGGAAGTCGTGATATGGCATGGATGTTCACATTTGGAACTACTCCAAGTGGCCACGAGCCATTTGATATGGCAAACTCCAAACACATAATACTCTTCGGAAGAAATATGGCTGGGGCTGTTCAGGTAAGAGAAGCAGAAGATTTTGCACAAGGTATAGCCAATGGAGCAAAACTCACATATATAGACCCTAGACTTAGCGAGTCAGGTGTAAATGCCACAGATTGGTTACAAATAAACCCTGGAACCGACTTGGCACTGGCACTTGCTTTTATACATGTTATATTAAGAGACGGATTGGAGAATATTGAGTTTGTGAGTAAATACTGTTATGGGTATGACAAATTAGTAGAGCATATCAAACAATATACTCCTGAGTGGGCAAGTAAAAAATGTGGCATAGATGCAAAGACAATAGAACGAATTGCTTGGAGTTTTGCAAAAGATGCACCTCATGTTGTTGCTATACCAGCAAGAAGAATGACAAGATATGGAAATGATGTTCAAACAGTCAGAGCGATAGCTATCATAAATGCGCTTATGGGGAATTGGGGAGTGCCAGGTGGAATTTGGGTAAGGTCAA
This sequence comes from Campylobacteraceae bacterium, assembly GCA_027013265.1. GTDB lineage: Bacteria > Campylobacterota > Campylobacteria > Campylobacterales > Sulfurospirillaceae > JAADIZ01. The sequence continues at coordinate 6,547 of JALUXQ010000035.1, forward strand.
AAGTACCAGTAAAATTGCCAGAATATGAAGAGCCAAAACAGCCCTCTGCAAGGAGAGCTGATGGGGTAGGGGACGGAGAAGCATACCCATTTGCACCCCCAAATCTCGGTAGAACAAATGGCATGTATGAAGCTACATTAAAACAAAAGCCATACCCTATAAAAGCTTGGCTGGTTTATGATACAAATCCTATATATCACTCATCTTCAGGAGTAAACAATATACTTAAAGCTATTAAAAATTTAGATATTATTATTGCAATAGATACACAATTTAGCGATACTGTTATGTATGCAGATGTTGTTCTTCCTGAGTCAACATATCTTGAGAGATATGATAATCCACATATTCAAAGCGATAAGATTCCATTTATCGCTTTAAGAGAACCTGCAATTAAGCCTATATATGATACTAAAGGGTGTTATGATATTTGTAAAGGCATAGCTCAAAAATTTAATATACAACGATGGTTTGAACACCCACCTAAAGATAAGATAAACGATTTATATGGTAGTCTTGAAGCAGATAAAGCAAAAGAGTTGAGGCAAAATGGAGTTGTACGGTTTGAAGATGTTGACCCTTATCCCATAGCTAGTGGAGCAGAGCCGAAATTTAATACCAGCAGTAAAAAAATCCAACTCTATGTTAGTGATCTGGAAGATATGTATCAAAAAAATGGTGATGATTTTTCGCCAATGCCTATCTATAAAGATCCGCCTTTGCCAAAAGATGGAGAGTTTAGATTGTTGATTGGAAAAACTCCTCGCCATACACAGGCAAGAACTCAAAATAACTGGATTTTACTAGAGCTTCAAGATGATTCACCTGTTTGGATGCACCCTGATGATGCTAAAAGATTGGGTTTTGTGGATAATCAGATGGTTTATATTATAAATTCAGTAACAAAAGTTAAATCCAAGTATCCTGAAAAATTAAAGGTTACAAATAGAATTAAATCAGGCAATATATTTATTCATCATGGCTTTGGACATAGAACCAAAGCTTGGACAAGGGGTTATGAAAAGGGTACAGGAGATAATTTTTTTGTTAGTGAAGGAGTTGATCCAATAAGTGGTGCAGCAGCATTTAATAATGGATTTGTAAAAATTGTAAAGGCATTAAAATGATAAGTACAGTAAACCAAAAATCAAATAAAAATCAAAATCTAGCTATGGTTATAATAGGAGATAGGTGTATCGGTTGTGATGCATGTTATGTGGCCTGCAAGACAGACTGGGATGTGCCTGCCTTGAAAGAATCATACAGAACAAAAGTTTGGGAGGTTGAGGGGGAGGATAATCTTGGAAGACCAACAATCAGCTTTTTACCAGTTTTGTGTAACCACTGTCAAAATGCACCTTGTGTCACAGTTTGCCCAACTGGGGCAAGCTTTCAAAGAGAAGAGGATGGCATAGTATTGGTTAATTCTGATATGTGTATCGGATGCAAAGCTTGCATGATAGCATGTCCTTATGATGCAAGGTATTATGACGAACAAAAGAAATCAGTTGATAAATGCACCTTTTGTCTGCCAAGACTTAACAATGGATTAGACCCAGCATGTGTAGCTACATGTGTGGGTGGATCAAGAAACTTTGGTGATATTAGCGATTCTGAAAGCAGTGTGTCAAAACTTCTGGAAAATGCTACTTCTATAAGTAGGCTTAAAGAGGATGAGGGAACATTGCCAAATGTTTATTATATTACCGTAAATGATTAGAGGAAGCAAAATGAAAATAAGAAAATTAATATGCATAGTTGCAATAGCTACAACTTGTATTTTAAGTACCAATCTATCCGCCCAAGATGATTCTTACAAGATGAATAATATCAAATCTCAGTACTATATAAGTGCCTCAAGGAACGCTGTTGACAACAATAACTTATCGCAAGCTTGCGTACTGGCGAGAAAAGCTGTTCAGGCAAATAGCTGGAGTAGAGACGCTTGGGCAAACTATGATGATATTGTAAAGAGATTAATTAAAGATGGCAAAGTAAAAGACTTTAATATGCCCAAAACTTTAAATGTTAATGTGTCAAACACAGAAGTTGCATCTCCTTCAACATCCCCATCTCCAAGTGCAGATGCTGGTCAATATGAAGGATGCTAGCGCTGATAAAAGTTTGCAAGAGTAAGTAATCTTACTCTTGCAACAAAATACTATTTTCCTTGTGCTATAGGCATGCTAGTCCTAGTATATTCATACATAGAAGCATCATAGACACCTATTTGTTTGACGCCAGCTAAAAATTTTGCAACAAACCAAGTTCCTGTTGCTAAGTGCCCAGTATTGCAATAAGTAATGATCGGTTTATTTAAAGAGATACCCGCTTTATTTATCATATCTTTTGCCTGTGAAGGAGTGACGAGTTTAAATATTTTGCCATCTTTTTTAGAAAAAAGATAAGCTGAAACTTTTTTGGCTCCAAGGATATGTCCATGTTTTTTAAGCCTTTTATCTTTATCTTTTCCGACATAGTGCTTCATCTCTCTTGCATCTGCAAATTGAATATCCTTACTAGCTATTGCACTATAAACATCTCCCCAAGTTTTTATGTCGGTTACGGATAGTTTTGCTGGAGTAAAGTTTCCTTTTGCTACCGTTGGAGCTTTTGAAGATAAAGATCCTTTCCAAGCTTCTATACCACCATCTAAGATAGCCACATTTCTAAGTCCATAAATCCAAGCTGTCCATAGACCTCTTGTCATATCAGCAAATTTTTTAGCCTTTTTGACATGAGAAGTAAATATCACTACTGAGTTGTTTGAGATACCGGCATTTCTAAAAAGTTTTTGAACTTGTGCAGGAGTATCTAAAAGATGCTTTATGCTTCCCATATAACCTTGAAAAAACATTTTCTTTGGTATATTTACAGCACCTGGAATATGACCTTTAGCATAACCTTTTGGACTACTTAAGTCAACTATCACTACGCTATTTGCATTTTTTGACAACCAGTCGGCTGAAACAAGGTGAGTTGAAGGCACACTAAGTGCAAATGAAGGCAGTGCCAAAACTATAACTAAAACGATTGATGAAAAAAATTTTTTCATATAAACTCCTTTAAAATTTGATATATTTAATCTACTAACAACCTAGATCATCCTCACTCGAGCTATTAGGTATTGGAGCATTAGCTGGAGATGTGGTCGTTGTCTGATTTGCCACTGATGTAGTGCTTTTATATTTTGATGACATAGCATTGTTAAGGCATATATAGCCAATTCTTCCATTAGGGTTGGCTCCTATGGCAAGTTTTGCAAATTTTATAGCACTATCTGTATTGCCATCTTTTAATGCTTTGTCGGAAAGTTGTTTGTACTTTAGAACAATCTTTTGAACTCTTTGTTTCTGTGCATTTGCATTGTCATGTGATACTACTGAAAGCAAAATAGCAAATGCCAAAAGTACTGCTCCTACTACTGCGGGTACTTTATAACTACTCATTTTCTAAACTCCTTTTTTTATCTACTACTCTTTTCATAGTGTGCATAAATACACCAAGACCTATAGCCAAAATAATTGTTACAAGGTATGAAGTGGTAAACATATCCCCTCCTACTAGCTTGTCTATCGTGTATCTTCCAAGATTCCCAGAGTTGGCAAAATTTTCAAAATATGGATAAGTTTGAAAATATACTAACATTCCTACAAGCATGCCGACTACAAAAATAACAGCATCAACTTTGCCTGTAACCATTCCCACTACTGATGTTCCGGGGCACCATCCTGACATTACCATACCTGCACCAAATATAATTCCTCCTACAAGATATGGCCATACATAAGTTATAGGGATAAATACTTTTGAAAAATCCATCCACCCCATATAGCTAAATATCACAACCCAAGTTGTAGCCGTAACTATAGCGGCTATCATTGTCTGGGTAACTCTTAGATTTCTAAAATAAAAAACGGTAGCTATATGTTTAGATGTTCCAAAACCGGCTTTTTCAAGTACAAAACCAAACCCTATACCTATAAACAAACCTATAAAAAGATTGAGGTTGCTTGTTATCTGACCTGTCGTAAAAAGAGGGAATAACCAATCCATTACAATCCTTTCCACTGTTTTCTAAAAAGAGGAGCGAAGAGCATGCCTGCTCCAAAAGCACTGAGCATAAATATCCATGCGCCGACTGAAAAACCTCCAGCTCCGCTTAAAGCCTGACCGCTTGTGCAACCCCTAGCGAGCCTTGTCGCAAAGGCAACTAATATGCCACCCAAAAAAGCAAAAAATAGTCTTTTACTTATAGGATATCCGTCGCCCTTGTCTGTTGATTGTTTTACTCTACCTGCAAACAGAGCACTTATAAAACCACCTATCATAGTACCTATAAGTTCAACTACTATCCAGTTTCCAAGGGCGTTTCCATGCCTTAAGTATTTTCCTGCGTAGGCATTGGTGGCAAAGTTTGGATCTATGAGATAGCTTAGTTGAGCAGTAGTTCTGGCAAATGCTCCACTAGCTCCAATACCCTGTCCCGCTACAGCATATGCTATGAATAAAACTGTGCCGAGCAGAAAACCACTAAATATTGGATTCCAATAACTTTTTTTCTCCATAAAATATCCCCTTAGTGTGTTGAATTTTTTGTTATGTACTTAGATAAAACTTGATGAAAAGTACTTAGATTTAAGAGTAATCCTTTCATTTTATCCTTTCCAATAACTTTTAATATCTCTTTATGAAAAGACATATACTCTTGATACATTTTATCAGCAAACTCTTTTCCATGCCTATTTAATGATATTTGTATATTCCTTCTATCGCTCTTTCCTATATCTCTTGATATAAGATTTTTCTTTTCTAGCTTGTTTAATATAGTTGTAACCCTCGGTCTTGTTACTCCTAGATTATTTGAAAGCTCATTTGCCATAACAATTCCATGATCATAGAGATATCTAACGCACCTAAACTCCATGGGAGTAAGATTGATGCGACTACAAAAAATTGTCTCCTTTTTTTGACAACTTTTTTCAAGTTCATAGGTCAATTCTACAATCATTCTTGTATATTTATCTATATCGTTTGCATCTTTAATGATTAACTCCATAAATAGTTAATACTATTAACTAGTTTGATGCTGAAATTGTATAATAATTCTTTCATGGTTGTCAAGAGATCATTTTGAGACGATGTGACAACTACATATGGTAAAATAATCATTAATTATTTTAACTATATCATTATATGATAGTATCATTACCATAAATACCCCATTTTATCGCAAAAACTTCTCTTAGCTTCATTAAAATTTAGTATGTTATATGTTTGTAACATGACTACTAAATTTTTATTAAATTTCTTGATTTATGTCAATAAAATTAATTCTCAGATGGAATATAATATGGGTAAATTAATAATTCAAAGGAGGTTATATGAGAAAGAATTGTATTTTTTCATTCTTATTGATTGGTTTTTTATCTGTAGTTAATATGTACGCAGATGCCAATGTAGGTGCTAAATTGTTTGACGGTAGCATACCATTTAAAAATGGTGGTGTTTCTTGTGCCGCTTGTCATACAGTTAACAGTAAAAGTGTGATAGGTGGTGGAAAATTAGCTATAAACTTGACCGAACTTGGTGGTGCAGGTGTAGAGTACACTATCACTAAGCCAGAAAATGCTTCTTCTCCTATAATGCAAAATGCATTTAAAGGTAAGCCTATAACAGAATCTGAACGAAAAGATTTAGTTGCATTTTTTGATAAAGTGGCAAGTGAAAAATCAAATGCTTCTTCACATTCATTTGTCATTAAAGGTGTGATTGGAGCAATAATTCTTTTTATACTACTGTCTTTACTAGGTAGCAGAAGGAAAAAAGAGTCTGTAAATAAAAAATTATATGATAGACAGTTAAAATCATCTTGGAAGGAGTCTAGCAAATGAGTTGGATAAAAGACATCGTTGACCCTAAAACTCGTAAATGGGAAGAATTTTATAGGAATAGATTTCAACACGATAGAATCGTAAGAAGCACACATGGTGTAAATTGTACAGGAAGTTGTTCTTGGCAAGTACATGTAAAAGATGGAATTGTTGTCTGGGAGACACAGCAATTGGATTATCCACTACTAGAAAGTGGTCTTCCGCCATATGAGCCTAGAGGTTGCCAAAGAGGTATATCCTTTTCTTGGTATCTCTATAGTCCTGTAAGAATCAAATATCCACTCATTAGAGGTGCTTTGCTTGATGCATACAGAGAAGAAAAGCGAAAGGCAAATGGTGATAGTATGCAGGCATGGGCATCTCTGCAAGCAAATAAAGATTTGAGAAAGAGATATCAAGAAGCAAGAGGTCATGGTGGTTTTAGAAGAGCTAGTTGGGATGAAGCTCATGAGATAATGGCAGCCGCAAACATATATACTGCCAAAAAATATGGTCCCGATCGTGTAGTTGGATTTTCACCAATTCCTGCAATGTCTATGTTAAGTTTTGCCGCTGGTTCAAGGTTTTTACAACTCTTTGGTGGTGTAAATCTTAGTTTTTATGACTGGTATTGTGATTTACCACCTTCATTCCCTGAAATTTGGGGTGAACAGACAGATGTTTGCGAGAGTGCTGACTGGTACAATGCTAAAATGATAGTTGATATGGGCGCAAATCTAAATATGACAAGAACTCCTGATTCTCACTTTTTTGCAGAATCAAGACATAATGGTACAAAAACGATAGTTTGTGCTCCAGATTTTAGTCAAGTAAGTAAATTTGCAGACCAGTGGGTTCCTTTGCATGCTGGTAGTGATGGAGCTTTTTGGCAAGCTATTACACATGTTCTTTTGAAGGAATTTTATATCGATAAGCAAGTGCCATATTTTATAGATTACCTAAAGAAATACTCCGATACTCCATTTTTAGTTAAGATAGAAAAAGATGGAGACTCTTATAAGGGTGGAAAATTATTAAGGGCAAATGAATTAGCTGATCATCAAGACATAGAGAATGGTGATTGGAAGTTTGTTCAAATAGATGAAAAAACAGATTCATTTGTGGTTCCAAAAGGTTCAGTTGGTCATAGGTGGGATAAAAAAGAGACTGGTAAATGGAATACTAAACTTGAAAATAGTATAGATAACAAAAAATATAATCCTAAGCTATCTGTTTTAGATGAAAAAGATGATGTTCTTCTTGCCTCTTTTGATGATTTTGGTTTAGATAAAAAATCTTTAAGAGGTGTTCCTGTTAAATATATAACAACAGCAAATGGTGAGAAAGTAGCAGTTTGTACAATATTCGATTTACTTTTAGCTCAATATGGAGTCAATAGAGGTTTAGAGGGTGCTTATCCAAAAGATTATAATGATAAATCAGCAGCTTATACTCCAGCTTGGCAAGAGATATTTACCGGTGTTGATTCAAAGACTATCATAAGCATAGCTAGAGAGTGGGGACATACGGGAGAGGTTACTCAAGGTAAATGTATGGTTATAGTTGGTGCTGGTGTAAATCAATGGTATCATCAAAACCTAATGTATCGAGCTGCTTCAATGGCGCTTATATTTGTGGGAGCTATTGGTAGAAATGGTGGTGGAATGAACCACTATGTTGGACAAGAAAAATTGGCTCCTGTTGATTCATGGGGAACTATAAGTACTGGTAAAGATTGGGGTGGTGGCACTAGAATGCAACAAGCTCCTTTGTGGCACTATATCAATACGGATCAGTACAGATATGACGGTCTATCTTCAAGATATAATGCAGTTCCAAATAATAAATTTACACAAAATCATATGGCAGATGATATATTTAAATCTGTTAGAATGGGTTGGATGCCTCATTATCCACAATTTAAAACAAACTCTTTAGAACTAAGCAAGCAAGCTATTAGAGAAGGTGCAACAGATAATAAAGATATAGAAAAGTATGTATTGGAATCTCTAAAAAGTAAAAAATTAGAATACTCTGTCGCTGATCCAGATGCGCAGGAAAATTTCCCGAGAGTTTGGTATATATGGAGAGGAAATGCTATAGGTGGTAGCATGAAGGGTCAAGAATATTGTCTTAAACATTATCTTGGTGCAGAAGATAGCACTATAGCTCAAGACCAAGATAAAACCAAAGAAGTTGTGTGGCACGAAAAGGCTCCTATTGGCAAGATGGATTTGGTAGTTGATTTGAACTTTAGAATGGACTCATCTGCCTTGTATTCAGATATTGTTTTGCCATCTGCATCATGGTACGAAAAAGCAGATATAAATTCAACTGATATGCACTCTTTTATCCACCCTCTCTCTCCAGCTGTCTCTCCATGTTGGGAGTCAAAAACAGACTGGGATATATTTGGTGATATTGCTAAAAACACAAGTGAATTAGCAAAAACCCATCTTCCTGGAGTCCAAAAAGATGTATATACAACAGCATTGATGCATGATACTGCCGATGAGATTTCACAAACAAGCATTAAGGATTGGTATAATGGAGAATGTGAGGCAATACCTGGAAAGACCATGCATAAAATTTCTGTAGTAGAGAGGGATTATACAAAAATTTATGATAAATTTATCACTCTTGGAGAGAGCGTAAGAAATGGTGGAACTGGAGCGCATGGAAACCATATTGATGTAAAAGAAGAGTATGATGTCATGTTGGAATCAAACCATTTTGCAAAAGAGATAGTTGATGGCAAAACATATCCATCTTTGAAAAAAGATATTTCAGCCATAAATGCTGTATTGCATCTATCTAGTCTCACAAATGGTAAGTTGGCAGTCCAAGCATACAAAAATGCCGAGAAGAAAACAGGTGTAAAACTAAGAGATATTGCATCTGGTCAAGAAGATATTCATTATCAATACAAAAACCTTCAAGAGTCTCCAAAAAGATACAATATGTCTCCAGTTTGGTCGGGGCTTATGGATAAAGGAAGAGCATATTCAGCATTTACTTACAATGTAGAGAAAATGATTCCTTGGAGAACGCTTACCGGAAGACAACATACTTATCTAGATCATGAGCTGTATTTAGCATTTGGAGAACAGTTGCCAACCTATAAACCATCACCAAAACCAGAAGTTTTCGGTGACCTGAAAGAGACTCTTAAAAATAATAAGGGTGCAAAAGTGCTTAATTGTTTAACTCCACATGGTAAATGGCACATACACTCAACCTATATGGATAACCCTAGAATGTTAACGCTTTCGAGAGGTAAAGAACCTTGTTGGATAAGTGAAGCAGATGCAAAAGAGATGAATATACAGGACAATGATTGGGTCGAAGTTATTAATGATAATGGTATTTATGCAACAAGAGCTGTTGTCAGTTCAAGGATTCCAAAGGGCGTGACTATCGTTTATCATACGGTTGAGAGAACACTTGGAGCCCCAATTTCACAAGAGAGACAAGGTAAAAGAACGGGTGGAAATAACTCTATAACACGAGTACGCTTAAAACCAAACTTGCTTGCAGGTGGATATGGTCAATTTTCTTACCATATGAACTACTGGGGACCAGTTGCTGTAAACAGAGACGCACATGTAATCATCAAAAAAATGACTAATGTTGTTGTTTAGTACAATTAAATATATAAAAAAGGAATTAAAATGGATGTAAGATCACAAATGTCAATGGTTTTTCACCTCGATAAATGTATTGGATGTCATACTTGTACTGTTGCATGTAAAAATATATGGACAGATAGAAAAGGTGCTGAGTATATGTGGTGGAATAATGTTGAGACAAAGCCTGGAACCGGTTATCCTACCAAGTGGGAAGACCAAGATATATATAAAGGTGGTTGGGAGAAAAATGGCTCAAGCATAGAGTTAAAAGGTGCTGGTAAAAGAAAAGGGTTGTTAAATATTTTCCATAATCCAAATTTACCAACCATAGATGATTATTATGAACCTTTCACATATAAATATTTGGATCTGATTGAATCTCCACAACAAGATGTCCAGCCAGTAGCAAGACCAGTATCGTTGATAACTGGTAAACCAATAGATATCAAAATGGGGCCAAACTGGGATGATGACTTGAGTGGAACACCAGATTTTGCTAGAAATGATCCTAATATGAAAGTTCTTTCACCTGCAGAACAAGAAGCAATGTTTCAGTTAGAGAAGATGGCAATGTACTATCTTCCAAGAATTTGCAACCATTGTCTAAATCCTGCTTGTGTGGCATCTTGCCCTTCAGGAGCTATATATAAAAGAGGCGAAGATGGTGTTGTATTGATTGACCAAAGTATATGTAGAGCATGGAGGATGTGTGTAACAGCATGTCCTTATAAAAAAACTTACTACAACTGGAGCACAGGAAAGTCTGAAAAATGTCTTCTGTGTTTTCCTAGAATAGAAGTTGGAGAGGCTCCAGCTTGTATGCACTCTTGTGTTGGTAGAATAAGATATTTAGGAGTAATGCTCTATGATGCAGATAAGATAGAAGAGGTTGCATCATCCAACGATAAGGATCTTATAGATAATCAAATGGATATTTATCTAGATCCATTTGATCCGAAAGTAATTGCGGCAGCAAAAGAGAATGGTGTAGCAGATTCTACAATAAAAGCAGCGCAAGAGTCTCCAATATATAAATTTGTTAAAGAGTGGAAAATCGCATTACCTTTGCATGCTGAATTTAGAACACTTCCAAATTTATTTTATGTTCCACCAATGCTCCCTATTATGGCATCAGTTAGTGAACAAGCATCTAGCGATGGTAGTAGTTTGAACTCTATTGCAAAGCATTGGGATGATAAATGGCTATATGATACTAGCCTAGATGATATCTTTGGCACGATTGAAAATATGCGTTTGCCTTTAAAATATATGGCAAACATATTTAGTGCTGGTGATGAAGATATGATAGCAGGTAAACTTAAGAAGCTTATGGCTATAAGAATTTATAGGAGACATATCACAGTTGGCGATATAAGTGAAGAAAAATCCAATAGAGCATTAAATGCTGTAAATCTGACAGCTGATGAAGCAGAAGCTATATATAGATTAACTTCATTGGCAAAATTTGAAGAGAGATTTGTGATACCAGCAGCTCACAGGGAGCAGTCAATAGAGATGATAGAATCAACCGCTGATGTTAAAGGTAGTACAGGTTTTGGATTTTTGGAAAAACCAACTAGGGGATTATAATGGATCTAAAACACTATGAATCAATCTCAAAAATTTTCGACTATCCAGAAGAAAATTATTATGAAGTTGTTTCAAAAGCTATTGCTGATATTGGTATGAGATATCCAGAAGCTTCATTGGCATTGGAGAATTTCTTAGAAATTCTCCCTATGAATATAAGTGATTTGCAGGAATTATACTCAAAATCATTTGAGGTTCAAGCAGTTACATCATTAGATGTTGGATATGTTTTGTATGGTGATGATTATCAAAGAGGAGTTGTGCTGGTTAATCTTAGCAAAGAGCACATCAAAGCAGAAAATGATTGCGGAAAAGAGTTGGCTGATCATCTTCCAAATTTGTTAAGATTGCTTCCTAAGATAGACAATGCCGAAGTAAGAGATGAAATGGTTACTATGCTGATAGCAACTGCTGTTGAGAAAATGATGGACGAATTTAGTTCTTCTGCGTTAAAAGCAAAAGATAAGTTGTATCAAAAACAATATAAGACATTGATTGTTCCAAAATTTCCAGTAACAATATTTTTACATCCTCTTGCTGCATTGTATAAGATTTTGGACAGTGATTTTGATTTGATAAAAGATAATAAGCCATTTGGTGATGAGAGTTTTATTGGTCATTTAAAAGGTGAACTAGAGATCCAAGAGGGAAAGCAAAGTTCAAATAGCTGTGGTGTTGGCGGTTGCGGCACTGGTAGTTGCTAGTATATAAAAATAAAGGAGTTAAAAATGAATATTTTCTTATTCGGTGCATTTCCGTATGTTGCTATAATCGTATTTTTAATAGGGACTATATGGAGATATCAAAATGGATACAAATACTCTTCATTGTCTTCGCAATTTTTAGAAACAAAAAAATTGTATTTGTCTTCTGTTCCATTTCATATAGGTGTTTTAGTTATTTTAACAGGCCATTTTATTGGCTTCTTGTTTCCTTCCCTATTTACTTCCATAGGGGGAAATAGCTTGGTTACTTTTGAGATAATAGCTCTAGCTTTCGGTTTTTCAGCTATAGTTGGACTTGTTTCACTCATTGCAAGAAGATTACAAAGTGATAGATTGATGGTTGTAACAAGCAAGATGGATATTTTTATAGAGTTGTTGCTATTGGCACAATTTATTTTAGGCCTTTGGATTGCAATTGAACTCAGATGGGGATCAGCATGGTATGGTTCTGTCATGGTTCCATATTTATGGTCAATTATGACACTGCATCCAGATATTTCATCCGTTTCTGTTATGCCTGCTATTTTGCAATTACATGTATTTGGTGGTTTTTTGATTATTTTTATGGTGCCTTTCTCAAGATTTGTTCACTTCCTTGTTGCACCATTTCACTATATACCAAGATCCTATCAGATTGTTAGGTGGTATTGGGATAAAAAAAGTATTAGAAATACAAATACACCGTGGACTGTAACGCCACCTGAAAATAACTAAAAAGGATAACACAATGATAGAGCAAGCAACTAGCAAATCACATAGAATGCTATTTTTTAACACCTTGGCATTCACTATTGCATTTGCGGCATGGATGCTAAATGGTGTTTTGGTTACATTTTTAGTAAGTAATCAAGTCTTTGATTGGAGTACTGTGCAGATGGGATGGCTTATAGGTATCCCTGTTTTAACTGGTGCGCTTGTAAGATTTCCAGTTGGAATTCTTACAGATAAGTTTGGCGGTAAGTATGTATATGGTTTTTTGCTTATACTCTCAGCAATTCCTATGTATTTGCTCTCTACTGTAAATACATTTATGCAGTATGCCATATATAGTTTAGGTTTTGGTATAACTGGGGCAAGTTTTGCTGTAGGGATTGCATTTACATCAGTATGGTATCCTAAGAAAAATCAAGGTACTGCACTTGGTATCTTTGGAGCAGGAAATGCTGGAGCAGCAGGAACAGCGCTATTGGCTCCAACTATATTGAAGCATTTGACAAATAATGGAGCCAACCTAGATGGATGGAGAACATTGCCTATCTATTATGCGATTATGCTATTGGCTATGGGTATTATTTTCTTAATCGGAACTGAAAACAGACTGACAGCTTCAGCCAACAAAACACTTGTCAAAATGATGGAGCCATTGAAAGATCTGCAAGTATGGAAGTTTGGACTATGGTATTTCTTGGTGTTTGGAGGTTTTGTTGCTTTTTCACAATGGTTAGTGCCTTATTTTGTAAATGTTTACTATCTTCCTTTGGTAACAGCTGGTCTATTTACGGCAATTTTTAGTTTTCCATCAGGTGTAATTCGTGCTGTTGGTGGATGGCTATCTGATATATACGGGGGAAGAAAAATCATGATTTGGGTTCTTAGTATATCTGTTTTGGCAAGCGGTATGCTCATGATTCCAAAAATGGATATATTCTCTCCTGGACTCGGTGTCATAGCAAAAATACCTGGAACAGTAACTCAGATTACAAAAAACAGTATAGTAGTAGGTAAGAATACTTATCATTTCACACCTAAATCTCTTATAGAAGAAAAAGATATTATAAACAGTAAAGATATGTATGTATTTCCTAAAAAAACAGTTTGGCAGGAAGTTGTTGTAAAAGTTGGAGATAAAGTTAAAAAGAAACAACTACTTGCAAAAGGGTTTACA
>JALUXQ010000036.1 GCA_027013265.1 Campylobacteraceae bacterium
TTGCAAATATTTTATATAGACTATCTCCAAATATCTTTTTTAAGATTTTGTATGTTTTGATTTTAACTCTAGTTTTGAGTGATTTTTTATTTAAGATGCCAGCACTGCTTAAAAGCACTAAAACATTAGGATTTAAAAGTGTCGCCACTTTTCCACCAAAAGAGTGCCCGAAGACAACCTGTTTATTAAAGCCTAAAGAGCCTAAAAATATATCTATGATTTTAGCATAATCACTTGTATGTAGGGGAATTTTTATATCTGAATTTCCAAAACCTGGTAAATCTACAAAAAGGAGTCTGAACTCTTTTAAATGTCCAAGAAATGCATCTCTCATGATCTCCTTATTGCTTCCCCAACCATGTAGGAAAATGATCGTATTTTCACAATTACCATTATGTATCTCATAACTTATGTTGTATTTAGTGCTATTATACACTACTTCTCTAATAGCCATTATCTCTTTGTTTTTTTATAAATATTTTCTAAAATCTCAACAGCCTTTTCCATTTTTTCATATTTTTCCAAGCTTATTATTACTGCTTCAAAGTTATTATTTTTAACAATCACAACCTTCTCTTTCTCGTTTTTTGAGATACTTTTTAATACAGCACTAAAATTTCTAACAGCATCTGTTGCAGTTATTATCTCATCTTTAGTGTAAGTAACCATCATTTACCTTTTGCAGATTGAATTTTATGTATATACTTATATGTTTTTGGTATCTCTATATTTTTTGGCAAAGAGAGCGCTAATTTATTTATCAAAGAGTTAAAATCATCAAAAAGATAGTTTGCCAAGCTTCCTGGTACTGGATTTATCTCATTTATATAAATTTCATTATCTACCACAAAAAAATCACACCTTATGAGAGCCCCACAAAAAAGTGGCTCATACAATTTTATAAAAGCTTCTCTGATTTTTTTGTCTAATTCTTCGCTAATCTCTGCTTCATTTACTCTTTTTGTCCTAGAAAAATCAAGATATTTTTTATCAAAATCCAAAAACTCCTCTTTTTTTGGCTCTTCTATGATTGAAAAATTATATTCATGAGTTTTACAACCAGCAAGATTGTACTCTTTGATACCCTCAATAAAAGGCTCTATCAAGACTTGATTATCGTACTCATATGCAACATCTAGCGCATAATCAAGTTCACTCTTGTCTTGGACTATACTTATCCCAATGGAGCTACCAAGTCTGAGTGGTTTTACTATAACTGGGTAGTTTAAATTAGTCTGCTTTTTTGAGTCTTTTTGCAATATTTCATACTCAAGAGTCGCAACACCAAACTCTTCGGCATACATTTTAGTAAAGAGCTTATTGTAGCTGATGACACTAGCTTCGCCCCTTGGTCCGATAAATGGTATATTGAAAAACTCCAGCAATGATGCTATCTTTCCATCTTCACCATCACTTCCATGTATAACATTTAGCATAATATCAAAGTTAAGTTTTTTCTCACCCATCAATGTTTTATGAAAAAATCCACCATTTTTTATATCTAGTTTTTTATCTTTTTTATACTCACCTGAACTAAATCTTTTTGAAGTAATCTTTTCTGTGGGAATCAGGTAAAAATCTCTGTTATAATCACAAAAGATATAGATTAACTCCTCTTTTAACACTTTTTTTAGAGCTATTGCACTTACTATGCTTATCTCATGCTCAAAACTATTTGCTCCAAATAGCAATGCTATTTTCATTTAATGTCCTCTCTGCCCATAAATGGCATCCTAAAATTCTTTTTCTACCCAAGAAAATTTATGGGCAGATTCCTCGCTACTAAAGCTACTGCTATCGCAGAGAAATTTACTATTTTTATTTTTTCACTAAAGCTTAGGCTTGCGCCTAGAAAATGTTATCATATACACTTTTATCTTGCCAAAACTAAAAGTTCTTGGCTATTTACTTCACCACTATCGCAGAGAAATTTACTATTTTTATGTTAATTTTTTTAGAGCCTCTTTTATCAAATCTGGCGTAGAATTACTTGTGCAAGTTGATAAAATCTTTCTTACTCTCTCTTTTTTAAAGCCTAAACTCTCTAGTGCCAAAATAGCGTCTAGATGAGTAGAGTTTTCACTTCCGCTTTGCAAAGATTCAAGTGAAAAATCACTCAATTCAACCAAAATCCTCTTTGCACTCTTGGGTCCAATACCAGGTACTCTTTTGAAAACATTGACATCTTGACTGCTTAGTGCAAGAGCAAAATCACTTGGCGTCAGAGTAGAACAGATAGCAAGTGCAGTAGAGGGACCTATGCCGTTTAGTTTCACCACGGTATCAAAGATATTTTTTTCATCCATATCATAAAAGCCGTACAGCCAATGATGGTCTTCTCTGATGATTTGTGTTACAAATAGAGATACCAAATCATCAACTACTTTTGCAGAAGTGAACAGAGACACTCTCACTTCATAAGTTAGACCATTTGATAGCTTCACATGTAGAAAAGTTGGCTCTTTTTTTATGACTTTGCCTTCGATTCCTACAATCATGAACTATACTCACTTGATCTGTTTATCTCATACTCTTCATCAGATATTTTTTTCAAAGTAATCTCTCTTATGATTTCGTTATTGTTAGTATTGTATGTTAACTCTTTTGGAGGTGATAGGAGTCTGAACTTTATCTCATTAAACTCTTTCCAAACACCATGGTTTACCACCTTTGCAGAAAATATCTGGTTTTGCATATTTTCCAAATCCTCTTTTAGAGATTTGATAGTATGTCTTTTATCTTTAAACTTTTTTAAAGTGGCATTATACTCATTTACCATCTTTTGATACTCTTTGATTTTCCCCATAAGAGTTACGGGTGGATTTATATTTCTTTTTTTAAGCTCCACTATCTTTGCTTTTATCTCTTCTACAACTGGCTTGCTATTGGTAATCAGCTTTTTTCTACTCTCAAGAACTTTTGAAAATGGCTTTAACTCTATATCTAACTTCTTAATTTTGCTATTTATCTCTTTATTTCTATCTTTAAACTCTTTTGTAGAAGATGGGTCTATCAAGAATTTATTGTTATTGCCTTTTAGTTTTTGTATATCTATTAGATTGCTCGCCCTTAGTGATGCATTTGAGTTTAACTCCTCTATGTAGATATCTTTTGCACTTATTTCACCACCTATTGCACTTTTGACCCTTGCAACTTCAGCTATGATTGTGCCACCCTCAAGTCTATCAACTTCTACCTCTTTGCCTATCACAGTTCCTCTGTGCACAGATAGTTTTGCCTCATCTGTGTTTATAGTGGATGTTTTATGTGTTTGACCCTTTACTTCAACTATTTTAGCTTTTATTGATGCTCCACTACCAACATTTCCCTCTATATGGATTTCATAAGTTTCAACCTTCATGCCAGGTCCGATTGCATCTTTTAGGACATCACTCTCTTTGACATTTATCGAAACATCCGAATTTATATCGGTCTCTATCGAGCCGGTAGTCTTAAAATCAACCGAATCAATCTCCATATTGTCAGCAATATCATAAGTGGAGTTTTCAAAATTTACATATCCGCTTTTTTTAGCAATATAGAGTATCTTATCATCATCCTCTTTTTTGATTATATTTTCTGTGTGAGATATGGCTGTTTCATTTTCAACTTTTGGCTCCATTACACTTAAAAATCGTCCTTGACAAGACCTTCCTGGGATACCAGATTGTGGCTTTATATACTCAATTACAACTTCATTTTTTGAAACAGCCAAGACAAAACCCCGTCTAGAGTAGTCTATTCTGTCTTGCGAATCTTTTGATTTTACTTTGTTTTTATAACGGTATATGATTTTATCATTTATAGCAGGAACTTTATCTAATCCTTGACA
>JALUXQ010000037.1 GCA_027013265.1 Campylobacteraceae bacterium
TGTGGGGCTAATCCTTATAACCTATGTTCCAATTATATCACTATGGTTACCAAATCTGATGTTTGGATAATACCTAAAAGTGGTGTCCCGAACAAGATTCGAACTTGTGGCCTCTTGATTAGGAATCAAGTGCTCTATCCTGCTGAGCTACCGGGACAGTAGATATAAAAAAAGCTGGCTACCCCAAGTGGAGCGACCAGCTTTTTGTTTGTAAATTATTAAGCATTTCTCTTTTTAATAATCTCTTCAGCTACATTTTTTGGTACCTCTTCATAATGGTCAAATTCCATTGAGTATGAAGCTCTACCTTGTGTTTGGCTTCTTAAGTCAGTTGAGTAACCAAACATCTCTGAGAGTGGGCAGAAAGCATCAACTATCTTATTTCCACTTCTATCACTCATGGAGCTTATCTGTCCTCTTCTTCTATTTAAGTCACCAATCACATCACCCATAAACTCTTCTGGAGTTTCCACTTCAACCTTCATCATAGGCTCAAGTATGATTGCATCCGCTTTTCTAGCACCCTCTTTAAATGCCATAGAAGCAGCTAATTTAAATGCCATCTCAGATGAGTCAACATCATGGTAGCTTCCATCATAAAGTGTAACTTTAACATCTTCAACAGGATATCCTGCTAGAACACCGCCTTGCATAGCCTCTTTGAGACCTTTATCAACTGCAGGGATAAATTCTCTAGGGATTGCTCCACCTTTGATATCATTTACAAATTCATATCCCTCACCTGGCTTCATTGGAGTAAGTTTGATGAATACATGTCCATACTGTCCACGACCACCTGATTGTTTTGCATATTTGTGCTCTTGAGTAACCTCTTTTTTGATTGTCTCTCTATATGCAACTTGAGGTTGTCCAACTTCAGCATCAACTTTAAACTCTCTAAGCATTCTATCAACCAATATTTCAAGGTGAAGTTCGCCCATACCTGAAATGATAGTTTGTCCGCTCTCTTCATCAGTTTCAACTCTAAAACTAGGATCTTCTTGGGCTAGTTTTTGAAGTGCAATACCCATCTTCTCTTGGTCAGCTTTTGTTTTTGGCTCAACCGCAACACTGATAACTGGATCTGGAAAGTCCATTCTTTCAAGTATCACTTTGTCTTTTTCACCAGCTAGTGTATCTCCTGTTAGAGTATCTTTTAGTCCAACAACAGCACCTATCTCACCAGCAAATAGTTTTTTGATCTCTTCTCTTTTATTTGAGTGCATTTTTAGGAGTCTTCCAACTCTCTCTTTTTTATCTTTCGTAGTGTTGTAAGTGTAGCTTCCACTCTCTAACATACCGCGATAGACTCTAACAAATGTTAGTTGTCCGACAAATGGATCAGTCATAATCTTAAATGCAAGTGCTGCAAATTCACCATCATCTGTTGATTCGACAATTGTTTCGCTTCCATCTTCGTATTCACCTTTTATAGCTGCAACTTCGGTAGGAGCTGGCATATAATCAACAACAGCGTCAAGTAGAGGCTGAACACCTTTGTTTTTAAATGCTGTTCCACATAGCATAGGAACTAAAGTCATCTCTAAACATCCAGCTTTTAGTCCTGCTTTGATTTCATCTTCACTAAGCTCTTCGCCTCCTAAGTATTTCTCAAGAAGTTCATCACTTGTTTCGGAGATAGACTCTATCATGTGCTCTCTGTAGTTCTGCGCTTTTTCTAGCAAATCAGCAGGAATATCAACAACTTCATAGCGTGATCCCATAGCTGCTTCATCTTCCCAAACAAGTGCTTTCATTTTAACCAAATCAACAACACCTTTAAAGTCTTCTTCTGCGCCGATTGGTATCTGAATAGGCACTGGGTTTGCTTTTAATCGCTCTTTGATTTGTCTTTCAACTTCATAAAAATCAGCTCCGACTCTATCCATCTTGTTTACAAAAACCATTCTTGGAACTTTGTATCTATTTGCTTGTCTCCAAACGGTTTCACTTTGAGGTTGAACTCCTCCAACTGCACAAAAAACTGCAACTGCGCCATCAAGTACTCTCATACTTCGCTCAACTTCAATCGTAAAATCAACGTGGCCCGGAGTGTCTATTATGTTTATTTGGTGGTTATTCCACTCACATGTAGTTGCAGCACTTGTGATTGTGATACCTCTCTCTTTCTCTTGCTCCATCCAGTCCATTGTAGCTGCACCATCATGAACTTCACCAATCTTGTGTGAAATTCCTGTATAAAAAAGAATTCTCTCTGTTGTAGTGGTTTTACCAGCATCAATATGCGCAGCAATTCCGATATTTCTAACCATATTAATAGGATGTTTTCTTGACATAATTTTTCCTTCCTACCAGCGGTAGTGAGCAAAAGCTTTGTTTGCTTCAGCCATTTTGTATGTATCTTCTTTCTTCTTAAATGTAGCACCTCTTGAGTTTGCAGCATCTAAAAGCTCATTTGCTAGTCTTTCAACCATAGTTCTTTCGCTTCTTTTTCTAGCAAATGAAACTAACCATCTAAGAGCAAGGGCTTGTTGTCTTACAGGTCTTACCTCTATTGGCACCTGATAAGTAGCTCCACCGACTCTTCTACTTTTTACTTCCATAACTGGCTTAACATTTTCAATGGCTGCATTAAAAATCTCTATACCTTTTAGCTCATCGCTTCTTTTTTCAGCTAACTCTAATGCACCATAAAATACTTTTGCAGCAACACTTTTTTTGCCATCAAGCATAAGTGAATTGATAAATTTTGTGATTACTTTACTATTGTAGATTGGATCAGGGAGTATTTCCCTAACTTGGGCTCTTCTTCTTCTCATTTTGTTTCCTTCAAATTTCTAAATTTTACTCAAGCACTATCAACATTCCATAGGGAATAGCGCCTGTCTGATAAATTTATATGGGTTTATTTTGGTTTTTTAGTACCGTACTTACTTCTTGCAACTGTTCTATTTGCAACGCCTGCTGTATCGAGGGCTCCACGAACTACATGGTACTTAACACCAGGTAAATCTTTTACTCTTCCGCCTCTTACTAGAACTATAGAGTGCTCTTGAAGGTTATGACCTTCACCACCGATATAGCTGATTACTTCAAAGCCACTAGTTAGTCTAACTTTGGCAACTTTTCTCAAAGCTGAGTTTGGTTTCTTTGGAGTCGTAGTATAAACTCTTGTACAAACTCCTCTTCTTTGAGGACATCCATCCAATGCAGGTGATTTTGATTTTTTAATCACCTTTTTTCTCTCTTTTCTTACCAATTGGTTGATTGTTGGCACATTCTTTCCTTTAAATTTTTACATATTATTTTGTTTTTAACAAATAAAATAATAAAGCCTGCTATTTTATTTAAAAATAGCTTAAAAGAGGGTTAATTTTAACCCTCTACCTCTACACTATTTTTTACTTTTATAATTTTGTCTTTATATAGACCAGTACCTACTGGAATCATACGACCTAAAATAACATTCTCTTTTAAATCAATAAGATGATCCATCTTGGCTGCCAAACTAGCTTCTGTGAGAACTTTTGTTGTCTCTTGAAAAGATGCTGCAGAGATGATACTATCACTGCCGATAGCAGCTCTTGTAACACCCAAAAGAATCGGTTCAGCGATAGCTGGTTCTCCACCCATCTTTATGATTCTTTCATTTTCATCTCTAAATCTAGCACGGCTAATCAAGTCACCTTCGATAAACTTAGTATCACCACTATCTACGATCTTTATCTGTCTTAGCATTTGCGAAACTATCACTTCTATATGTTTATCACTGATAGCGACACCTTGTCTTCGATATACCTGTTGAATTTCACTAATCAAATAGTAATGAAGTGCTTTTTCACCCATAATTCTCAGTATATCATGGCTAGATATGATACCGTCAGTTAACTTCTCACCAGCATGAACAAATTCGCCAGCGTGTACATGTATCTGAGTATTTTTATTAACTAAGTACTCGGCACTTGCACCATCATCTGCATCAATGATAATTCTCTCTTTAGAGCGAAGTGGTTTTCCAAATCTGATAGTTCCATCTATCTCAGCAATGACTGCGGCATTTTTTGGTCTTCTAGCTTCAAAAAGCTCACTAACTCTTGGGAGACCACCCGTTATATCTGTTGATTTTGCAGCGGCTTTTGGAGTACGACCTATGATATCAGCGACTTTAACACTGTCACCATCTTTTACAAATATGGCTGTTTTTGGGTCAACTTGATATTTGATTATCTTGTTTGAATCTGTAGCGATTATAATAGCTGGCTTGAGTCCTGATGAGAGGTGCTCATTTATAACTAGTCTGCTCTCGCCTGTCATCTCATCGTACTGTTCCGTTGCACTAATTCCTGGCTCAATATTTTCAAATGTAACCACACCTGACTCTTCAGAGATGATAGGCACAGAGTATGGATCCCACTCTGCTATGACGATTTGTTCAGCATGACTAGGGTGGGCTATGAGTTCATCATTTTTTTCTACCACAACATTGTCCGCCATATCTATAACAGAGCCTCTAGGGATATAGTGTCTTATAGCTTCTCTATTTTCACTATCTGCAATAACTGCAAAAAGGCCTTTTTCATTAACTACATGATCTTTTTTAACATCATTGTATCTCTCAAGATAATCGCCTACTAACTTATAGTATTTAACAGTTCCTGCGGCTTCGGTCAAGATTTTTTGAGAAATTGGATCTCCGTCATTTACTCTTAACTCACTCGCATATGGGATACGATTTGGAACATTCCAACTCTCTTTAATAATCTCAACTATACTCTCATTTTTATGGATAGTATCGCCATTGCTATAAGGTAAGTAAAATTTTCCATCTACTTTACCACTTACGCCCGCTAACTCATTTGCTTTTGCCAAGTCACCTTTTCTTAAAACATATTTGATACTCTCTTTATCATTTGTTACATTTAAAATAGTCTCATCGTGTGAATTATCTATAGTTAAAACACCATCGATTGTTGTTTTGATTTTTGGCTCAACAAGTAAGATTGAGGCATTTCTTCTATTTGCTACGATATTTTTATTCTCTTTTGAGATATATGTTTTAATATTGTAATATCTGATAAAACCCTCTTTTTTAGCAACAACTTGTTTATCTTGAGCTTCAGTAGATGCGGTTCCACCTATATGAAATGTTCTAAGTGTCAACTGAGTTCCTGGCTCACCAATTGATTGGGCAGATATGATTCCTACGGCTTCGCCTGGTTTTACCAAATCACCAACTCCTAGGTTTATACCGTAACATTTTGCGCATATACCTTTTTTTGCCTTACAGGTAATCGGAGTTCTAATTGCAACTGATTTTATGCCCGCTTCTGCTATGGTTTTTGCTTTTTTTTCATCTATCAAAGTACCCTCTGTGAGTAAAACTTCATTTGTGATATTGTCTATCACATCTTCGGCTAAAACTCTACCAAAAGCTCTATCACTCAATGACTCTATAAGTTCACCACTCTCAGATATCTCTGTAATTTCAACACCCTCATGTGTACCACAATCATGCATAGTCACTTTAACATTTTGAGAAACATCTATCAATTTTCTTGTAAGATACCCTGCATTTGCTGTTTTTAATGCGGTATCTGCCAAACCTTTTCTAGCACCGTGAGTAGAGATAAAATACTCTAGTACATTCAGACCTTCTCTAAAGTTTGAGATAATCGGTGTTTCAATGATACTTCCATCTGGCTTCGCCATAAGACCCCTCATACCAGCAAGCTGACGGATTTGAGCCGCGCTACCTCTTGCCCCTGAGTCTGCCATCATATAGATTGAGTTAAAACCACCCTTATCACTTTCGGTCAGCTTCATCATCTCTTTTGCAACTTCATTGTTAGTATCAGTCCAAATATCGATAATTTTATTGTATCTCTCTTGCTCTGTCAAAAGTCCTGAGCTGAACTGTTTTTGAATTTCAACAACTTTTTTCTTAGCAGCCTTAATCTTTCCAGCTTTTGTATCAGGCACTCTTATATCATCGATTGAAACTGAGATACCAGCTTTTGTAGCATACTTAAAACCTAAATCTTTTAGATTGTCTAAAAATACTGCTGTCTCTTCATAGCCACCCTCTTTATAGATATAGTCAACCAAATTTCCGATATTTTTCTTTTTTAAGACTATATTCCACAACTCTTCTGGAACAAAATCTGGTAAAATTGATTTGATAATCAATCTTCCTGCTGTTGTAAATATAACTTTTCTATTAACTAGTGTTTTAATCTTTGCTTGAACTTCTAACGCTCCACTGTCCATAGCAATATGAACTTCATCAACATTTGAAAATATCTTATTTGAGCCTTTTGCATTCATCTTCTCTCTTGAAAGGTAGTAAAGACCTAGCACCATATCTTGAGTAGGAACTGTGATAGCCTTACCAGATGCTGGCAATAAGATATTCATGGAGCTCAGCATAAGCACTTTACACTCCGCTATCGCCTCTTGAGATATAGGAACATGTACAGCCATCTGGTCACCGTCAAAGTCGGCATTAAATGCTGAACAAACTAGGGGATGAAGTCTTATAGCTTTCCCCTCAATCAAAACAGGATGAAATGCCTGAATAGATAGTTTGTGAAGAGAAGGTGCACGGTTAAGCATGACAGGATACCCATCAACAACCTCACTTAAACACTCCCAAACTTCGTTTGTTTTATTGTCTATCATCTTTTTAGCTTGTTTTATAGTTGTAGCATAACCCTTCTCTTCAAGTCTTGCAATCAAATGTGGCTTAAAGAGCTCTAGCGCCATCAATTTTGGTATTCCACACTGATCCATCTTTAGATTTGGTCCAACAACGATAACAGAACGACCTGAAAAGTCAACTCTTTTTCCAAGCAAGTTTTGTCTAAATCTTCCCTGTTTACCTTTTATGATTTCAGAAAGCGACTTAAGAGGTCTCTTGTTTGCGCCTTTTACTGCATTTGCACGACGACCATTATCAAAAAGAGCATCAACACTCTCTTGGAGCATTCTCATCTCATTTCTAATGATAATTTGAGGAGCATCAAGTTCCATCAATCTTTTAAGTCTTGAGTTTCTGTTTATAACCCTTCTATATAGATCATTTACATCACTGACAGCAAATTTTCCGCCATCTAGTGCCACCAATGGTCTTAAATCAGGAGGCAGAACTGGAAGAATTGTAATCATCATCCACTCTGGCCTGTTTCCGCTATGAAGTAGGGCTTCTACAATTTTCAATCTTTTTACTATGGTCTTTTTCTTTGCTTCAGAGTTGGTGTTCGCCATGTCCTCTTTTAGGGATGCTAAGATATCAACCAAGTCTAAATCAGCAAGCAAATCTTTTACTATTTGTCCGCCCATATCAGCTACAAATCCAGCATCTTCAAATCTTTGGTTTAAAGATTGATACTGCTCTTCGTTTAAGACATCATATTTTGCAACAGGTTTGCTATTTTCAGCGTCATAAAAAGCCTCTCCTGGCTCTTTTACAATATATGCTTCATAGTATAAAACTCTCTCTAAATCTTTCATCTTCACGCCCAAAAGTGTTCCGATTCTACTAGGTAAAGAGTTTACATACCAGATGTGAGCGACTGGAGCAACTAATTCGATGTGGCCCATTCTAGATCTTCTCACTTTAGTGCTTGTTACTTCAACACCACACTTTTCGCATTTGATGCCTTTATAACGCATCTTTTTATATTTTCCACACAGACACTCATAATCTCTTACGGGTCCAAAAATCTTTGCACAAAAGAGACCATCTCTTTCTGGTTTTAGTGTACGATAATTGATAGTTTCTGGTTTTTTGACTTCGCCATAACTCCAAGATCTTACCTTTTCTGGGCTTGCAAGTCTTAACTGAAATGCTTGAAAATCTCTTGGTCTATTGTCATCTAATATCTCAACTGGTTCTAATCGTTTCATTTAATATCTCCTTTTCACTAGGCATTGCCTAGTAAAAATTCCTCTCACTAAAGTTTTACCTTTGGCGAGAGAAACAATCTTATTTATACTACTGTTTTTGCAAGGTAGTGTCATTATTCATCTACCTCGTCATATATTTCAACATCTAAGGCTAGAGATTTTAGCTCATTTGTTAAGACGAAGAATGTTTCAGGAACTCCGATTTCAGGAACATTTTCACCACGAGTTAGAGCTTTGTACGCTGAAACTCTTCCCTCAACATCATCTGATTTTATCGTAAGCATCTCTCTTAGTGTATGAGCTGCGCCGTATGCTTCAAGTGCCCATACCTCCATCTCTCCAAATCTCTGACCTCCAAAGAGTGCTTTACCGCCGACTGGTTGTTGAGTTACGAGTGAGTATGGTCCTGTACTTCTTGCGTGCATCTTTTCATCGACTAAGTGGTGAAGTTTGAGCATATACATGTAACCCACATTTACTCTCTCTTTCATTTTTTCACCAGTCTTACCATCATATAGCTCAGTTTTGCCATCTTCGTCTATCTTTGCTAACTCAAAGAGTTTTGCAAACTCTTGCTCATTTACACCTTCAAAAATTGGGGTAGTAAATCTAACACCAGTTGCCCAATCTCTTGCGTATTCAAGCAGTTTTTCATCATCAATTTTTGATAAAAACTCTTTACCGTCCATTAGCTTCGCAACATCTGCAATCTTAGCCATCTTCTCTCTTAGAGTCTTGATCCACTCCCCTTGCTTCTGTTCAAATATATCAGCAATTTGATCACCAAGTTTTCTTCCAACAAGACCGAGATGAACTTCTAAAATTTGACCTATATTCATACGACTTGGAACCCCAAGAGGATTTAGAACAACATCAACTGCCTCTCCATTTTCAAGATAAGGCATATCGATTTCACGCACGATATTTGAGACGATACCTTTGTTTCCGTGTCGTCCAGCCATCTTGTCACCAACTTTTAGTTTTCTTTTTGTTGCAACATAAATCTTAACTAGCTTCACAACACCACTTGGTAAAATATCATCTTTTTCTATGATATTTAGCTTAGCATCATGCTCCTCTTTGAGTTTCTTTTTCTCATTTTGGAAATAATTTTTTAAATCTTTATACTCATTCTCTATCTCTTCATCAAATGATTTTATGATAGAGTTAATGGCAAAACGGTTAACTTTTTCCAAATCCTCTTTTGCTGCAAATTCGCCTGCTTTGTAGGATTTTTTATTTATATCTTGGTCTTTAGCCAATGGATTTTTGCTAAGTAGTGAATTGATTCTGAGCATCTCTTCACGGTCAAGCATGAGAAGTTTATCGTGATGTTCACGGTCAAGCTTCTCTTTCTCCTCTTCATACGCTTTTAGCGATCTTGGATCTTTGTCATACCCTTTTTTTGTGAAGATTTTTACATCTACTACGATACCTTCTAGGGAAGGAGAGGCATATAGTGATTTGTTTACCACATGTCCAGCTTTTTCACCAAATATCGCACGAAGTAATCTCTCTTCTGGTGTAGGTTTAACTTCACCTTTAGGTGAGACTTTTCCGACCATAATCATGCCTGGCTTTATATATGTTCCAATCTGTACGATTCCACTCTCATCAAGATGAGCTAAATCCTCTTCTCTTACATTTGGTATATCTTTTGTTATCTCTTCGACACCATCTTTAAGTTCTCGTGCCTCTATCTCTTTCTCATATACATGTACACTAGTAAAGGCATCTTCGCGAATCATCTTTTCGCTTATGACGATAGCATCTTCATAGTTGTAACCATTCCATGGCATAAATGCTACCATCACATTTTTACCAAGAGCTAATTCGCCTCTATCCATACTTGGACCATCTGCTATGATTTGCCCTTTTTTTATCTCTTCGCCTTTTTTGACTGCGACTTTCTGAGTAAAAGTTGTATTTT
The DNA here is from genome assembly GCA_027013265.1 of Campylobacteraceae bacterium. Classification (GTDB taxonomy): domain Bacteria; phylum Campylobacterota; class Campylobacteria; order Campylobacterales; family Sulfurospirillaceae; genus JAADIZ01. The sequence goes on from JALUXQ010000037.1 coordinate 9,797, forward strand.
GGTTAGTTCTTAGATTTTTTTGCAATCCATAATGGTCTATGAATGAGCCATTTTCATCTTCACCTAAGATATATATATTTTTACTATCAACCTTCTCAACTATACCTGCTCTTTTTGCTTTTATCGCTTCCCAAGAGTCTCTAGCTGTGATTGCTTCCATACCAGTTCCAACCATAGGTGCGCTCGTCTTCATCAAAGGCACACCCTGTCGTTGCATGTTTGAGCCCATCAAAGCTCTGTTGGCATCATCGTGTTCCAAAAATGGGATAAGAGAAGCTGCAACACCTGCAACCATCATAGATGATAAATCGATAAGATTCACCTTCTCTTTTTCAGTTAAAACGATTTCACCATCAATTCTAACCTCAATCAAGTCCTCAACAATTTCACCATTTTCATCTATCTTGGTACTAGCAGGGGCTATAACCATTCCCTCTTCTTGAGTAGCTGTTATATAGATGATTTCATTTGTGATTTTGCAATCTTTTACTTTTCTATATGGAGCTTCAACAAAACCTAAGTCATTTACTTTTGCATACATGGCTAGTGTATTGATTAAACCGATATTTTGACCCTCTGGAGTCTCTATCGGACAAATTCTTCCATAGTGAGTAGGGTGAACGTCTCTGACTTCAAAACCAGCTCTCTCTTTTACGAGTCCGCCAGCTCCAAGTGCGCTAAGTCTTCTTTTGTGAGTTATTTCACTAAGTGGGTTTGTCTGATCCATGAACTGAGAAAGTTGTCCACTTGAGAAAAACTCCATAATCGTACTTGTAATCATCTTTGAATTGACTAAATCATGAGGCATCAACTCCTCGATTGAACCACTTAGTGATGTAAATTTATCTCTTATAGCTTTTTGCATTTTGATAAGACCAGTGTGGAGCTCATTTGCCAAAAGCTCACCAATTGCTCTAATTCTTCTGTTTCCTAAGTGATCACGATCATCAATGTGACCTTGACCATTTTTTACTTTTATAAGGTATTTTACAGTTCTTATGATATCTTCGCTTGTCATGATAGTCACATACTCAGGAACATCTAATCCTAATTTATGATTCATCTTCATACGTCCTACTCTTGTAAGATCATATCTTTCAGGATTAAAGAAGAGGTCATTTACAAATGATTTCGCAGCCTCTTTAGTGACTGGTTCACCTGGTCTCATAACCTTGTAAATTCTGATAGTTGCTAGGTCATTTTCATCTTCTATCTGCTCTGTTTGTTTCAAGAGTTTTAGCGTTTCATTGTCTGCTATAAATGAGTTAATAATGGCATCATCAACACCATTTGCCAAATCATTTGCTATCTCTATCGTTTTACATCCCTGCTCTATTATCTTTGCTAGTTTTGCTTCATCTAGTTGAGTAAGTGTATCATATAAAACTTCTCCACTTTCACCATCAATGATAGGTGAAGATAGAAATCTGTTTATCAAAACTTCTACTGGATACTCTACGAGTTTTACGCCATCTTCTTTGAATTTTTCAGCTCTTTTTCTTGTTAATCTTTTTCCTGCTGCTATTAGTTGGTTGCCTTTTTCATCTTTTAAATCAAAGTCAACTCTTCCTATAAAGTCTTCTGGGTTATACTCCATAAAAAATTTATTATCTTTTAATTCGATAGTTTGCACTGGGTAAAAAAGTTTAAGAATATCTTGCTTGCTATATCCTAGTGCACGAAATAGTATAGTTATAGGAACTTTTCTTCTTTTGTTAATTCTCATAAATAGCGTATCTTTAGCGTCATACTCAAAGTACAACCAACTACCACGGTCTGGTATGATTTGGGCAGTATATATAAGTTTGCTATTTACGGTGCTGCTCTCCTCTTCTTTGAAGATTACACCTGGGCTTCTATGGAGTTGGTTTACTACAACTCTCTCTACGCCGTTTATTATAAATGAAGTTCTATCAGTCATAAGAGGTATGTCTCTTATAAATATCGCTTGTTCTTTTATATCTTTAACACCAGCTTTTTCGCCAGTTTTTTCATCTTTGTCCCAGAGTATCAGGCGGATGTTCATTCTTAATCCAACAGAATACGACAATCCTCTCTCCATGCACTCTCTGACATTATACTTTGGTTTTCCAATTTCACTGCCAACATACTCTAGCGTCAGTCTGTTTTGCGGATCATGAATAGGGAAAATTGATTTAAAAACTTTCTCTATACCACCCTCTGCATTTTCACCTACATTTAAAAAATTTTCATAACTTTTTTGTTGTAGTTGGAGCAAGTTTGGAACATCTATTTTTTTTGGTACTTTTGAGAAGTCAACCCTTAGGCGATTTCCCGAATTTAGGCTATTTAACATGAGTCTACCTCGTGTAGTTATTTATAAGGGTAATGAGAGCACCTGCTGGTAATCTCATAGCAGTTTATCTGTTTTATTACAGAAATTTTAACGACTAAATGATCTATATAAGCACAGGGGAATAACTCCCCTGTTTTTGTTTTATTTGATTTCAGCTTCTGCGCCAGCTTCTTCGATTTGTTTTTTGATATCTTCTGCTTCGTCTTTAGAAACACCTTCTTTAAGTGTTGTTGGTGCACTCTCAACTGCCTCTTTAGCCTCTTTAAGACCAAGACCAGTAATCGCACGAACTACTTTAATAGCATTGATTTTTTTAGCGCCTGCACTTTTAAGAATAACATCAAATTCTGTTTTCTCTTCTTCTGCAGCACCACCAGCTACAGCACCGCCAGCCATCATGACTGGAGCAGCTGAAACACCAAATTTTTCTTCAAATTCTTTTACTAATTCACTTAGCTCAAGAACACTCAAACCTGAAATATAATCTAATACATCTTCTTTAGTTATTGCCATTTTTATCTTTCCTTTTACATTTTTATGCTAACCATGTCATGGTTAAAATTTTTTAATTACTATGCCGCTTCTTCTTTTTTTGCTCTTAGGGCATCTAAACCAATTGTAAAGTTCGTAACTGGTGCCATCCAAGTTTGAAGCAACATTCCGATAAGCTCATCACGAGATGGTAGCTTAGACAATGCTTCGATCTTAGCAACATCAACAACTTCACCAGCTATAAAACCTGTTCTTATTTCAAAAGCTTTGTTTGCTTCAGCAAATTTTGCAACAACTTTTGTAACATTTAGTTGGTCTTCACCCCAAACGAACATATTTGTATCGTTTAGCTCAATGCCTTCAATATCAGCATTTTTCATAGCGATTGTAGCAAGTGTATTTTTTGCAACTTGTACATTTACATCTACTACTCTTGCAGCATTTCTAAGCTCTTCAATAGTTTTAGTATTAAGACCTTTGAAATCGCAAATTACCAATGCTTCTGAAGCTTTAAAACCGTCAGTTAGTTGATTAACTATCTCAATTTTCTTGTTTTTTGTCAATTTTTCTCCTTTCCGACCGGTGATTTCAAGCAGAGCTGGAAAATTCCAAATTAAGCCTAAGCCTCGGCTATCTCCAATCAAAGATTATTAGAGGCCAAAAAGCGCCTCTAATATTAGTGTTATTTGAAGTCTATTAATTCTTGATTATCTAGTGATAATGATGGACTCATAGTCAATGAAATAGCAGCTGTTTTTATATATTTACCTTTAGAAGCTGCTGGTTTATGTTTGTTTATAGCTTTTATAAATGTCTCAAAGTTTTCTTTTATTTGCTCAATTGTAAAACTGATTTTGCCAATACCTGCTTGTATGTTTCCTTGTTTATCAACACGAAAATTAACTTGACCGCCTTTTGAGTTTTCTACTGCTGTCTTAACATCCATAGTAACTGTGCCAGTCTTTGGGTTTGGCATGATACCTTTTGGTCCCAATATTCTACCGACTTTTCCGACCATACCCATCATATTTGGAGTGGCAATCAAAACATCAAAATCAATCTTTCCAGCTTGAATATCAGCTATAAGTTCATCGCTTCCAACGATATCTGCACCAGCTGCTTTTGCTTCATCTGCTTTTACATCTTTTGCAACAACTGCAACTCTAACACTTTTACCAGTTCCAGCTGGTAAAACAACAGAGCCTCTGACCATCTGGTCTGCATGTCTTGGATCTACATTTAATTTTAAAGCTACTTCAATAGTCTCATCAAATTTTGCACTTGCTAGATTTTTGATATTTGCAAGCGCCTCTTCCATACTATATGTCTTTTCAAAATCTACTTTTTTTTGCAGTTCTTGAAATCTTTTATTAACTCTTTTTCCCATTATTTATCTCCGCATTATTTTTGCTTCCACTAAGCCCTAGTGGTGAAGGTTTAACAAATTTTTACTCTGAAACAGTTATTCCCATACTTCTTGCACTACCAGCGATAATCTTAGACGCTGCTTCCCTGTCATCTGTATTTAAATCTGCAATTTTTTTCTCAACAATTTCCAACACTTGCTCTTTGGTCAAATTTGCAATTTTATTTTTCAAAGGATTATCACTACCTTTTTTGATACCAGCTGCTTTTTTAATCAAGTCACTTGCTGGTGGTTGTTTAGTGATAAATGTAAAACTTCTATCAGCATACACAGTGATAACAACTGGTATGTTATAACCCATCATATCTTTTGTTTTTTCATTAAATGCTTTACAAAATTCCATGATATTTACACCTTGCTGTCCAAGCGCTGGACCAACTGGAGGTGATGGATTAGCTTTTGCTGCCGCAATTTGTAATTTTATTTCACCAATTACTTTCTTAGCCATTTTATAATTCCTTCTTTCATTTTTATTTCTTCTTTTACATGGGCAAAGCCCATGTAAAATTCATCTCACTAAAGCTACGCCTTTGGCGAGAAGGGTTTACATTTCAAACTATCTTTTAAACTATCTTTTCAACTTGAGAATACAGTATCTCAACTGGTGTACTTCTTCCAAAAATTGAGACATTCAGTCTCAATTTTCCGTGTTCCATATCGTACTCTTCTACTATGCCTGTAAAGTTTGCAAAAGGTCCTTCTGTGATTCTGACACTCTCTCCATCTTCAAAAAATATTTTTGGTTTAGGAGCGCCTCTTTTTTCAACTTTTTCAAGAATCAAATTGATATCTTTTTCACTAAGTGGTGTTGGTTTTTTGGACTCGCCGATGAATCTTCCCACCTTTGGCAAGGATTGTATCTGCTGCCAAATTGCAGTGTCCAAATCTATGTGAGCAAAAGCATATCCAGGATATAGACTTCTCTCACTTATCTTCTTTTCACCATTTTTAACTTCTATTACATCTTCAGTAGGAACAAGAACATCTTTGAGCTTCTCTTCTACTCCGTTATCTTTTACTAAAGTCTCTATAGCTCTTTTTACAGCTTGTTCACTCCCTGCAAAAGTCTGTATAGCATACCATTTGTGCGACATAACTCTAGCCTACTAAATGATATTGGATAATGTATAAGACATTATCATATCAATAATTGCTAAAAATAGTGAAACAACTGCGACAACAACAAAAACAGATATAAAAGCATTTCTTATCTGATCCCTTGTAGGGAAGATTACTTTTGTTAATTCTGATTTAGCTTGTTGATAATAAATTTTTAACTTTTCCATTTTATCACCTTAAATAGTGGCAGGGCAGGAGGGACTCGAACCCGCAACATTCGGTTTTGGAGACCGACGCTCTACCAATTGGAGCTACTACCCTACATGAAGTTAAGACTCATACGAGACTTAACTTTTTAATTTTACCTCTTTGTGAACTGTATGTTTTTTTAGCCTTGGGCAATATTTTTTAAGTTCAACTTTTTCAGTATGAGTTTTGCTATTTTTAGTTGTTGTATAGTTAATGTCTCCACATTCACTGCATTTCAACCCTATCTTTACTGTCATTTAAATACCTTTTTAACTAAAGCGGGAAATTTAATCCCGCCTTTAGTGTATAATTATTTGTTTATTTTAGCAACAACACCAGCACCAACAGTTCTACCACCTTCGCGGATAGCAAATCTAGTACCTTCGTCAAGTGCAATTGGAGTGATTAGTTCAACAGAAATTTTTACATTGTCACCTGGCATAACCATTTCAGTACCTTCTGGCAATGTGATTGAGCCTGTAACATCTGTAGTTCTTACATAAAATTGTGGTCTATAGTTATTAAAGAATGGTGTATGTCTTCCACCCTCTTCTTTGCTTAAGATATAAACTTCTGCTTCAAAAGCTGTGTGAGGAGTGATTGAGCCTGGTTTACAAAGTACCATACCTCTTTCAACTTCTTCTTTTTTAGTTCCTCTCAAAAGGATACCACAGTTATCACCAGCTTCTCCTTGATCCATCTCTTTATGGAACATTTCAACACCAGTTACTGTAGTTTTTTGAGTATCTTTGATACCTACGATTTCGATCTCTTCACCAACTTTGATTGTACCTTTTTCAATTCTACCTGTTACAACTGTACCACGACCTGAAATTGAGAAAACATCTTCAACTGGCATCAAATAATCTTGATCTGTATCTCTTACTGGAGTTGGGATATACTCATCTACTTGAGCCATTAACTCAAGAATTTTTTCGCCCCACTCGCCTACATTACCAGCTTTTGCTTCTTCTAGTGCTTGAAGAGCAGAACCTGCAACTATTGGTATATCATCACCTGGGAAGTCATACTCACTAAGAAGTTCTCTGATTTCCATCTCAACCAACTCTAGTAGCTCTTCATCATCAACCATATCAGCTTTATTCATGAATACTACTATATAAGGGACACCAACTTGACGAGATAGCAAAATATGCTCTCTAGTTTGTGGCATAGGGCCATCAGCTGCAGAAACAACTAGAATAGCACCATCCATTTGAGCAGCACCTGTAATCATATTTTTAACATAATCCGCGTGACCTGGACAGTCAACATGTGCATAGTGGCGATTGTCTGTCTCATACTCGATATGAGAAGTCGCAATTGTGATTCCTCTTTCTCTCTCTTCTGGTGCATTATCGATACCGGCAAAATCTTTAAATTCTGCTAAACCTTTCTGTGCTAGAACTGCTGAAATTGCAGCTGTTAGAGTTGTTTTACCATGATCAACATGACCAATTGTACCTACATTAACATGTGGTTTTGTTCTTGAATACTTTTCCTTTGCCATTTCTTCCTCCGTTAGGGTTTTTTATGATTTTTGTCTTATATTTTCTTGCAAGACTACTATTCTTAATATTATGGAGCTCATAGAGGGAATTGAACCCTCGACCTCTTCCTTACCAAGGAAGTGCTCTACCTCTGAGCCATATGAGCCCAAAGTGCTCATTAACTACAATTATCTGACCAAACAGTGATAATAGATTGATTTTATTTTAAAAACTTAAGCAGTGAACTTGTTCTGTAATTTTACAAAAAAAGCAGAAAAAATCCAACAGCTCCCAGTAAATAAAATCTGGAGCGGGAGACGGGACTCGAACCCGCGACCCCCAGCTTGGAAGGCTAATGCTCTAGCCAACTGAGCTACTCCCGCAAATGGTGGTGAGAGAAGGATTCGAACCTTCGAAGGTAAAAACCAGCAGATTTACAGTCTGCCCTCGTTGGCCACTTGAGTATCTCACCCTTTTTTACACCATTTTTATCTGGTCAAACACTGTTACAATTCACAAAAAATGGAGCTGGCAAACGGACTTGAACCGCCGACCTGCTGTTTACAAGACAGCTGCTCTACCAACTGAGCTACGCCAGCACCTATTTTGTGAGGTGAAATTATATCTCAAATATACTTTAATGTCAATACTTTTTTGATATAATAATAGATATTTTTATCAGGAGTGTAAATAATCTATGAAAATTCTATTTTCTCCGAGTGAAGCCAAGAGTGATGTCACCGAAAATGGACATATCAATGTTGATTCGTTTTGCTGCAAAAACCTCTTTAAAAAAAGAGTTGATGTCCTAAACAGATATCAAAAAATCCTGTACTCAAAAGATATAAAAAGCTTAACAAAAATCTTTGGTATCAAAGATAGTGATAAGTGCATAAAATTATCAAACATAGATATACTGTCATCTCCTACATGCAAAGCGATAAAAAGATACACTGGTGTTGCTTATGATTATCTAGACTACACAACCCTGTCCAAAGAGCAAAAAACATATATAGATGACAATACTATCATCTTTTCAAATCTATTTGGACCTCTGCTTGCCAAGGACAAACTACCTATATATAAATTGAAACAGGGCTCTACACTAGATGGCTTTAAAACTGAAGATTTCTATAAAGAGCATTTTAGTGGCGAGTTAGACACTATATTAAAAGACGAGTTTATCGTGGATTTAAGAGCTGGATTTTATGAAAAGTTTTATAAAATTCCATATCCATATGTAGCATTAAAATTCATAAAAAACGGTAAAATAGTAAGCCACTGGGCTAAAGCATACAGAGGAGTAGTCTTAAGAGAGTTGTCTGCTAACGATATCACTTCGCTAAAAGATTTCAAAAATATGCAGATAAAAAACCTAAAGATACAAGAGATTCAGCAAAGAGGTCTCAAAACAGAGTTTACATATAAAATAATATAGCCCTATTTTGGCGAATTCATCATCCAAATAGAGAATATATCAAGGTAATTCCAAAATGATTGTTTAGCCTCATCACTCATATTTTGTTGCTCTATGACCTGTTTATAGCATTGGAGCCAAACTTTTCTTGCATTTTGCGTTATCTCAAATGGAGCATGTCTAGCACCCATCTTTGGTGCGCCCCTATTTTTACTGAAGTGTGGCTCACCACCGCAAATTTGCACAAAAAAGTCAGCTGCATTGTTCTTTGCGATTTCAATCAACTCTGGCGTTGAAGGAAAAAGATTTTTTATTTCACTCTGAACCAATAAATCATAATGCTCAGAAACCATTTTTCTTATACCTATTTCTTGCAATTCTTCATAAACTTTTCTACTGGGAATCTCTACATTGGGTCTCACCCCTAGTTGAGCTTGAGTTATATTATATTGCATCATAAACCTTATAAAATTTCAAATAAATCATACAAAATTTGTCCTTAATCCATGATTATAATCCATATTGATTCTAAGTTGTTAATTTTCAATTAATTTTAAAGTGTTAAAATATCAAAATCTTCAACACTAAAGGCTAAAGTTATGAAAATAAAAAAAATGATAATCACATCAGTATCTATGTTAATAGCAAGTTCTTCTCTACTTGCAACTGTTAATGCTAATGAATGCAAAGCTTGTCATGGACCAAATTTTGAAAAATCAGCACTCGGAAGATCTGATATAGTTGCCAATATGACTCATGGGGACATAGCTGTTTCACTTATTGACTACAAAACAACTACTACAAAAGATGAATTAGTGATGAAAAATGTTGTTAGCAAATACTCAGATCAAGAGCTAAAAGATTTTGCACAAACTATTGGGAAAAAAGGAAAGGAGACATTTTTGCATAAAATAACTCATTTATTCAATTAGACGCTCTTTTCAAATAGTCAGAATATGCAACAAGGCTCCACCGTTTTATCCTTTGTATAAGCAGGGAGTCTTATACTTATTCTTTTTTAGCAGTCAACAAAAATACTCCAAAATTTTTATGTTCTTTATGAATAGTATTAATATTTTGTATTTTTATGTCCTTAAAACCACTATTTTGCACCATTTCTCTCAAATCTTCGTCTTTAAATCCAAAGTGATACACACCAGTATTATCAGAGTGAAAACTTCCATCTTCACTCTCTAAATCAGCAATGGCTATAAATCCATCTTGTTTTATATTTTTATAAATCGTGCGAAAAAAAGCATCTAAGTCTTGAACATGATGAAGCGTCATAGAACTAATCAATCCGTCAAATTGCTGTCGCAGTGGTTTTTGAATGATATCTTGATGATACACCTTGATTGATAAATCTGGACTATTTTTTTCCTCAAGCTTTTCAATCATTTTAGTAGAAGTATCCACTCCATACATTTGTCTAACTTTTGGTGCTATACTAAACCCCAGCAACCCTGTTCCCACACCAAAATCCAGAATATCCATATTGCGATTTAACTCTATCTCTTTTTCTATGGCATCTGCGATAGTTTTCGCTCCGTTCACACGAATATCACCACTATCCCAATTTTGAGCTTTATCCTTGAAAGTATCTTTCATCTATTTTACCTTTAAGTTATTGGTTGATATATTTTTTATAGCCAAAAATTATATCAATATCTATTGAAGATTTCCTTAAATACTAAAGATAGTTTTTTGTGTTATGATAATATATTTAAGATAATTTTAAATGGGGGGGGTATAATGATGTTTGCCAAACAGATAAATAAAAAAGGAGCATCTATGCCTTCACTCTCTAATCTAAGTATAAAGGTAAAAGTTTTATCACTTTTTCTCATCCCAGCACTGGCACTTATCTACCAAGTCTCAGTAAGATCTTTAGAAG
>JALUXQ010000038.1 GCA_027013265.1 Campylobacteraceae bacterium
AAAAATTCCATAAGAGCATCCAAGCCTTTTATTACGGTGAATTGTACTTCTATTTTGGAAGAGCAATTTGATACTCTTTTTTTTGGCAACGATGATTATGAAGGATATGTAAATTCCGCTGGCGAGGGGACGCTTTTTTTAGATGAATTTTCAGATTTGAAGTTATCTTCGCAGGGTAAACTATTGCTTTTTTTAGATAGTAGAAAAGTGGAGTTTAAAGCAAGGATTATATGTGCAAGCTCTATAAATTTGAAAAAACTTGTAGAGAAAAAGTTGTTTAGAAATGATTTATACCACAAGATATCTATGTTAGAGATAAATTTGCCAAGTTTAGATAAGAGACGAGAAGATATAAAAGATTTGATATTTCATTTTATAAAACTTGCCAATATAGAGTTGAAGACAAATATCAAAGGTATCGACAAAGATGCCGTGCAGTTCTTAGAAAATTATAACTTTAGTGAAAATATAAGAGAGCTAAAAAATACAATATACAAGGCTATTTTGAGCGCAAGATATGAAAACATAATGTTAGAAGAGATAGAAAACCTATTGCAAACTCCTAGTCAAGATTCGCAACCTACTTTGGAAAATATTTGTAAAAATATAGTAAATATTTATGGTGTAGAAAATTCAAAAAATATCTTTGATGACATTGAAAAGGGTATTTTGGAAGAGTTGATGAATAGATGTAGTAATATCTCAGCTCTTGCAAAATATATGAATATATCAAGAAATACCCTAAAAGCAAAACTTAAAAAGTATAATATCAGCTTAAATTAGCTTTTCAAGTATTTACAAGAGGCTTAGGCTTTTCTATATGGTACCCTTGAGCATAAGTAATACCCATCTCTTTTAACTTAATAAGTATGGCTTCATTTTCTACAAATTCGGCTACTATTTTCATTCCTAAGGTGTACCCAACTTGTGCGATTGATTGGATTATTGCCGCATCTACAGAATCCGTATCCATGTTTTTAATAAAAATTCCGTCTATTTTAAGATAAGAGACTGGCATATTTTTCAAATAAGCAAAAGAAGACAATCCCGTTCCAAAGTCATCTAGTGAGAAATGAACACCTTGTGCTATTAGTTTTTCCATAAAATCTTGTGCTACTCTCAAGTTATATATAGTTGCCGTTTCTGTAATCTCAAAGATAATAAATGGATTTAAATGAGGATATTGAGTCACTTTTTTCTCAATGTAGTGTAAAAAGTTTTCATTTCCTAAAGATTGTCCAGATAAATTTATAGAGAGCTTAACACTTCCTATGGGTTGTTTTTCTAGCCAATCATAGGTACGGTCAATAACAAATTGATCAATTTTCCACATCAACCCAAAACGCTCAGCAGCAGGAATAAATGCATCAGGATAAACAACATCGCCTTTATCGTTCTTCATTCTAATTAAAATTTCATGATAATCTTTAATCTTTTCATCGTTTGAAATGGCAAAGATTTTTTGGCTATACAAGACAAAGTTATCTTCTCTTAAAGCTGTCTCTATTTTAGAGATCCAACTCATTTCATTTATTCTGTTTTTTAGCTCTTTGTCGTTTTCTTTATATAGGTAAACTCTATTTCTGCCATTTTCTTTGGCTTTGTAACAAGCCATATCTGCTTTGCCCATAACATCAATGAGATTGTTTTCTTTTGAGATAAGTACGACACCAATGCTAACGCCTATTTTAAAAATCTTTTCTTCCCAATTAAACTGAAACTCTTCAATCATAGCACGAATTTTTTCTGCCATTAAAAGTACATGCTCGGTATCGCAGTTTTCACACAATAAGCCAAATTCATCTCCACCTAAACGAGCTAAGGTATCAGACTTTCTAATCAGCAAACTCAATTCATAAGTGATTTGTTTTAGTAATTCATCTCCTGCAATATGTCCCGCAGTATCATTTACTATTTTAAATTGGTCCAAATCCAAATACATCAAAGCATGTTTAGAATCAAATGCATCACTATCAGACTGGAGTCTGATTAATTTTTGTTTAAAAGCATAACGATTCCAAAGTCCAGTTAATTCATCATGAAGGGCTTTATAATTTACCTCTTTTTGTAATTTTATTTGTTCAGTCATATCATGAAACACCCAGACCACTCCTGTTAATTCTTGTTGTTTATTTAAAATGGGTGATACTGTATAAATAATGGCCAATTTAGATTTACTGTACTGTGTTAGGAGAACAGGTTTTAATTGGGTAGTAGGTTTTTTTGACTGCATAACTTCTTCGATGGGGTGAATTATCTTTTTTTCGCTCTCTTGATCAAAAATAGGAAAAAGGTCTGGCAAATATCGTGATTCTATATCTACTTCATGAGCACCTATCAATCTTTCTGCTGCTGGGTTTAGAGACTCTATTGTTCCGTCTTCTAAAGTGGTAATAATAGCATCACTTATGGCATCAAAAGTAATTTTAATACGAGCATGCAATCGTTGCGATACTCGTTTGGAATCTTCTATTTTAACTAGATACTTTTCACGCTCTTTAATTACACTCTTTAAATGATACGCTTCTTTTTTAGAGGCCAATAAGATAATGAATAATATCAGAGACAGACTGCTAAGCATCCATAAAAATAGTTCAATCACAAATGATTTTCCAGCTTTTTTGAGAGCCAAAGGCAAACTTTTTATCGAATTGCTAATGAGTATTTTTTCTTTTTCAATTAAATGACTCAGGTTATTTAAAACTTTATTTTGATTAGGTATTGCTTTGCGTAGTAAAATGTCTTTGGCTTCTTTAAATTTACCATCAATCAATAATGATGCCACCATTGTTTGTAATGGCGCTGTTTTTCTAGTTAATTGATTTTGTACATTGAGATATTTTTTATCTTCATCTGTTAAGCTGAGCGTCAAAAGATATGCCCTAGATTTAATAAATTTTAGAGCTTTTTCTTCTAGTTTTTGATTTAAATCATCTAATACAAAAGCATCTTTTTCATTTAACATAGATAGTAAAATTAAGGATCTCTCTCTTGCTGCATTAAACATATCATTTTCTAGTGTCATTTTTTGTTGCTGTAGAAAAATATAAGATTCTGTTTGTTGATAGGATGTCGTAAGAGTTTGGTAAGATTTGTATAGAGTTATTGAGATAACAATAGTAACTAAAACAAATAGACCAATCAGTAACTTATAGATTTTCATTATTTTACCTTTCTATAAGATAGCAGTATAACAAAATTTTATTTAATTAGCTATTATTACTCCACCAAGTAACTAACAGACTCTATACGATTTTTTCTTTGTTGTCAGGACGATTGTATTCGCACTGAAAAGTCACATGTTCTATGCCAAACGAATCATGTAGCTTTGATTCTAAGCTGTCTATGACTTTATTTGACTCCGATATTAGCAAATTTTTCTTAAAATCCAAATGAGCTTCTAGATGTATATGTTTGTCATCAAGTTTCCATATGTGGATATGATGAGCATTTTCTATCTCTTTTTCTTCTTCTATATTTCTTATGATATTTTCTATATCCACTCCTTTTGGAGTAAATTGCATCAATATAGAGACACTCTCTTTTATAAGTCCGTAAGATGCCCATATCAAATATATAGCGATGAGAATCGAGACTAGAGGATCTATCCAAAAAAGTCCAAAGTAGTACATCAAAATTCCGCCACCGACTACGGCTACACTTGTCATCACATCAGTTAATAGGTGAAGGTAAGCCACTTTTATGTTCATGTTGTCATGAGCATCATCTTTTATGAGAAAAACGCTTGCGGCATTTAGAACTATACTTAAAGTTCCCAAACTAATGACCCATATGGATTTGACAGCTTC
>JALUXQ010000039.1 GCA_027013265.1 Campylobacteraceae bacterium
ATTAAAAAAAGATAAAAATTTAGAATATGACCCATATTTCTATGAAAGAAAGAAACAACTTCAACAAGATATTAATGATATTGACAATGGAAAAGTTAAAATGATTAGTAACGAAGATTTTTGGGATGATATAGATAACTTCACACAATCATTACAAAAATGAAAATTATACATAAACCGACTTTTTCAAAACAATTAAAACATATCATAGAATATATTGCACAAGATAAGCCTAGTGCTAGTATGAATTTTAAAAATAAACTCAAAGAAAATATAAATTTCATTCCAAACAATCCATACAAATACGAACAATCACAATATTTTGACAATAAAAATATTAGAAATATGACATTCAAAAGATACACAATAGTTTACAGAGTAAGACCAATAAAACAAGAGATAGAAATTTTAAGAATTTTTAATAAAAATAAACCATCTTAACTCGTTCCACCTCAGGAGAGGTGGAACGAGGAAAAAATTTATAGTTTTAGTCTATCGTTTAGTAAACTTCAACTTCAGGGCGACCACTAAACCATTCTCTAGCCTTGTCCCCTTTAATTTTTATACCCAACTAAATAAACTTATGCTAAAATATTAAAGATTTGAAAGAAAGGTTTAATGTTGGCTATAAATTTTGAATGGGATGATAAAAAAGCTAAATCAAATTTTATAAAACATAATATTTCATTTGAAGAAGCAAGTACTGCTTTTGGAGATGATTTATCTATAACGATTGAAGATCCATTGCATAGTGATAATGAAAATAGATTAATTTTGATTGGTAAATCTATAAACTATAAAACTTTAGTTGTTGTGCATCTTGAGAAAATTGATTCTATTAGAATTATTAGCGCAAGAAAAGCAACAAAAAAAGAATCTAAATTTTATGAGGAGTCTTAAGATGAAACAGCAAGATGAAATGTTAGAAGAATATGATTTTAGTAATGGTATAAGAGGAAAATATACTAACCAATACAACGATGGTGTAAATATTATTAAGCTAGATGAAGATGTAAAAAAAATATTTCCAGACTCCAAATCTGTTAATAATGCACTTAGAACATTGATTAATTTAATACCTCAAAAACAAATTAATTCGGCACAATTGACATAACAAGGAACAAAATAGGGAAAAATGTGACAGACCACTAACTCGTTCCACCTCGGGAGAGGTGGAAATAAACCACTCAGATATGTGTTTAGTGCGTAAGGTCAGTTAAAAAAAGCTCAATAAGTAGTAATAAATATTATGAAAATTATACTCAAATTATTAGTGGTGGTAGCAATTCTGTATCTATCTCCCTTAGAAGCAAAGCATTTAAAGAGTTTTAAAAACTCTGTATCAATGAAATTTGTAAAGATTCCATCAGGAGGTTATATGATGGGAACACCAATTCCTGCGAAAAAGTGTCCCAAAGATAATCCCTTTACAAAACAGGATGAACATGCTATATGCTTGAAAAAAGCGAAAAAAATAAAAAATAGTGTGGATAAAAGTGAGACACCAAGCCACAAAGTAACACTCCAGAGTTTTTATATGCAAACTACAGAGGTTACTCAAAAACAGTGGTATGATGTAATGGGAAGCAATCCAGCTTATTTTAAAAACGGCAATCCAAACATGCCAATAGAGAGTGTAAGCTATAACGATGTTGTGCTTTTTATCAAAAAGTTAAATGAAAAAGAGCATACCACTAAGTATAACTTCCAACAGAAGAGGAGTGGGAGTATGTCGCAAGAGCCAGAAGCACAACCAAATGGTCTTTTGGCAATGATGAGTCAAAGCTTGGCAAATATGCATGGTTTGCAGACAACTCCAAAGATACCCCTCATCCAGTAGCTAAGAAAAAACCAAACAGATGGGGTCTTTACGATATGAACGGCAATGTAATGGAGTGGACAAGCTCAGGATATAGTGAAAATTATAATGGTCTGCGAAGAGATAGTGCCAAGATGATTCGTGGAGGAAGTTTTAATTTTGTAGCAAATACCACTCGAAGTGCCTTTCGTTTTAGTAGCTCTTGTGACGATAGACTTAAATTTGTAGGTTTTCGTTTGGTATTTGGAAAAACTTTATCGAACATTTTACCTAAATATAATAATGCTACTTCTGATTATATTATTATTGATACCTACAAGAGTTATAATACTCCAACAAAAAAAGACAAATAAAAAGAGGAAAAATTATTTTAAGACTATAATTATGCAAAATATAGTATTATAATCCTAAATATTAAAGGATTAACTATGAAGTATATCGATAGAGCTATCATGAATGATTTAAAAGGTTATTTAAAGTATTTTCCAGTATTGCTCATAAGTGGTGCAAGACAAGTTGGAAAATCCACACTTGCTCTGCATCTTGATATTGAGAACTATATCACGCTTGATGATATCAATATATATGAGATGGCAAAATATGACCCAAAAGGCTTTATAAGCAGACTTGAAAAACCAGTGATCATAGATGAAGCACAAAGATTGCCACAGCTAATGGTAACTATTAAAGAATTTATAGACAAAGAGAGGATAAACGGTCAGTTTATCTTAACGGGTTCAGCATCACTTCAAGGTTTTAAAGATATATCTGATTCGCTTAGTGGGCGAATAGGGATAGTTGAACTTTATCCACTCAACCTAAAAGAGAAAAATAAAAAGAGTGAAAACATCATCGATATCTTTAGTGCAGACTTGGAGCGATATGTTTTAAAGAGTTATGACGGTAGCAAGATAGTTGAAAGCATCATTGCCGGTGGTTATCCTGAAATACTTAAAATTGATAGTACAAAAGCTAAATATCTTTGGTTTAGCTCTTACATTAGAACATACATAGAATCAGATGCGAAAGAGTTGGCAAATATCCGAAATATTGATAAGTTTATAACTATGTATCGTCTAGTTATGTTGAGAAGTGCAAATATGTTTAATAAAAACACACTTCAAAGTGAGTGCGGACTTGATAATAAAACATTTGATATTTATTTCAATGTTTTAGAGCACACCTACCAAGTGCAAAGATTAAAACCATTCTTCAAAAATGAGCTTAAAAGATTAGTCAAAACTCCAAAAGTGTATGCAACTGATACGGGTGTATTATCTCACCTTTTGCAAATAACAACAAAAGATGAGTATGAAGCTTCGCACTACAAAGGTGATATTTTAGAAACATTTGTCTATAATGAACTGCTAAAAGCAAAAACCTATGCTACTACAAATGCCCAGCTTTACTACTATAGAACGAGCGATAAAAAAGAGATTGATTTTATTTTAGAGTTCTCTTCTAAAGTAGTTGCTATTGAGGTTAAGGCTTCAAAATCTGTTTCAAAAAGCGATTTTAAACATATCTACCATTTAGCCCATGAGATACCAAAAGAGTTTGACAAAGGTATAGTTCTTTATAGTGGAGACACCGTAATAAAAGTTGATGAAAATATGTATGCTATTCCATTTGGATTTATCGCATAAACCAAAAAATAAGCCAAATATAAACATATACATTCCATCTTACTTCCTCTTTCCACCTCTCCTGAGGTGGAACTAGAAAAAATTGCACTTCAGGTTTAAATTTTGGAATTTCCCAACTTTTAATATTCTTTAATCTCTTTTTAAGTAAAATTAAAAAAGATGCGATTAAAAAGAGGAGAAGCTCATGCAAACATTCAACCAAAAAGCACACCAGGCACTTCAAAAAGAGTTAAAAAACAGCAACACACACTATGATGAAAAGATAGCCAAAGAGACAGTAAGTCTCTATACTGCTCTTGCTTCAAAGTGGGGTACACACTTTGAACTTCG
>JALUXQ010000040.1 GCA_027013265.1 Campylobacteraceae bacterium
GTGCATTTCTTTTATCGCTTCCACTTGTGCCTTTTGGCCATTTATATGCTGTATATCCACATCCTACGATACAAAATTCACATGTGATATTTTTCTTAGTAGCCCCAACCGGAGGTAGAGGTCTTTTATCATTAATTGAAAATCCCATTTTTTATCCTTTTATATTTGATTCTCGGCCGTAGATTAGACCATTTACACCATAAGCGATGATTTTGTCATCTTCTATCTTTACCAGTATTTCAGGAATATTCTCTGTTGCTTGACCGATGATCATCTGTCCGTCAAGTTCAGCATCAAATTCACTAAAATGACAAGGACATCTAAACGCCTTTTTGGAAGCATTATACATGATAGGACACCCTTTGTGTGTACAGAGCATACTATAAGCTTTTATCTGTCCATTTACCATGACAGCTTTACAAGGTGAATCTGCATCAGGATAGTTAAAATCCATCTCACCAGCACTTTTGATTTTTGATGTTAATCCCACTACTTTTTCTTCATAGCCATAAAAATTTCCATTTTTAGAGCTTTGTGAAGCTAAAAGTGCAGGTGCAGCAGCAGCTACTGCCGTCATTCCGGCTGCGGCTTTTAAAAAGCCTCTTCTAGAACTTTGATGTTCTTTCATTTTTGTCTCCTTTGTTAATGACATATTTTTGACACAATGAAATTATATAAGATTTTGCTTTTCCAAATCAAATATATGGTAGAATACATAAAAAGCCTAAAAAATGGGTATTTAAAAGGGTGAAAATATTTTTATGTTTTTATATGTTCAAAAATTGACCACTATATTTCAAAAATTGACCATCATTTTACTATTTTTTACCTCTTTGCAAGCAGTGAGCAGTGATAAAATAACTCTTGGAATCACAGGAGTGGCTCTAAAAGAGAACATATCTGCCTTGATAAAGTTCAAAGACTATTTGATAAAAACCACAGGCCTAGATATAAAGATAAAGTTTGCTAGAAGTTACTCTACTATGAGACATTTGATATTAGACAATGATGTAGATGTAGCATATATATGTGGTGCCACCTATGTAGATCTATTGCCATCAAAGAAGATTAAGCTTTTGGCATTGCCTACGGTTGATGGCAAACCATACTACTACTCACTTATTATTGCTCGGAAAGGAACGAGATACAAAACTATAGATAATTTTAAAGATAAAATATTCGCTATGAGTGATCCAGAGTCAAATTCTGGCTCATTGGTACCGAGGTATGAGATAGATAAAAGAGGCTATAGAGATGGTCATTTTTTCAAGAGAGTTGTCTATACTTATGATCATGGGGAGTCTGTCAATGCTGTTTTATATGGTTTTGTTCAAGGAGCTAGCGTCGATAGCGTAGTATATAAGGCTTTTTTAAAAAATAGACCTAAACAAAAAAATAGTCTAAGAGTAGTAGAAAAATTTGGACCATTTCCAATACCTCCTTTGTGATTAGCAGAGATGTACCTCAAATTATTCAAGAAAAATTGCAAGAAAGTTTAATCAATATGGATAAAGACAAGAAAGCAAAGCATATACTAGACGATATGGCGATAGGTAGCTTTATTAAGCCAAATAATCTCTCTTATGAAAAAATAAAGAAGATAAAACTATTTTTGAAATCTAAAAAATGAAGTCCGTATTAAAATATATTTTATCATTTCGTATGAGAACAAAGATATCATTGACTATATTTTTTGTAATCTTGGTATTCTCTTTTGGTGTTGGATTTGCTATAAAAAATGTAGTTTTGCAAAAGACGAATTACATCATTGAAAATTCAATAAAAAATTTGGTAAAAGTGAATGAAGGAGTCGTATTAAAAAACCTACTAGAAGAGAATTATTGGAAAATTTTTAAGATTATGCGTTCTTTACAGAAGATAGATTTGATAAAAAATGCCACTTTTGTAGATAAAAACTATATCGTTATTGCTTCTAGCGAACCAACTACATATCCAATAGGTTTCGATTTTAAAGATATATACAAGCTTGATGACGAGACTCTAATCGTGCCTCTAAAAGGTGAAAATCTTGTATTTGGTTACTTTATTATACATAAAAAATTTGGATTTTTAAACAGTCTTATTGAAGATATAAAATACCACCTTCTGTTTTCTATGGTTATAGCTGCTTTTATGTCAGTTCTAATAGGGTATCTGATATCCATCAGGATGCTTGGAAGATTAGAGCTTCTAGCAAATAATGCGAAGATGATTGAAGAGCAACGGTGGGATAAAATAACAGATACAAAAAGCTTTGAAAAAGATGAGATAACAGAGCTTTCTGTTATGCTAAATAGTATGATTAAAAAAGTACAGCTCATGATAGTAGATGAGCAGGATATGAAAGATTTCTATCACAATATTTTGAAAAACTTGGATGAGCTGATAATTATCTGCGATAAAGATTTTAAAATTATATATCATAATTCAAACAGACTCAAAGATCTCATATTGAAAGATAAAATTATCAATAAAGAGGTGCTTGAAACTATAAAAAATAAGATAATAAATCAAGAAGAGAATTTTACGATAGAGGTATCGAATGAAGACGAGAAGATTTTATATATCAATGTGAATCTAAAAAATATATGCAACGATATAGTTTTGTCATTTTCAAATATAACATCCTTGAAGAGACTTGAAGAGCAAGTGCTTCTTAAAAACTCTTTTGAGATAGTTGGAGAAATCTCTTCAGAAGTTGTACATGAGGTTAAAAATCATCTGCAACCGATAAGAATATTGCTAGAGCAGGACACCTTAGATAGTGAAGATACTCAAAGAATTTTAAATATAATTCTAAAGATAAATCGCCTTGTTAAGAGTTTCCTAAAAAGAGGTAGATCTGTAGAGAAAGATATGTTGATACAGATAAATGTCAAAGAGAAGGTTGAGAATATACTCTTCATGTTTTCTCAAAGATTTGAAGAGAAAGGGATTAGACTTACTAAGGACATAGACGCTCTTGTGAATATTCATATGGCAGAGTTTGATTTTGACTCTATTTTGACAAACTTACTCTCAAATGCATTGGATGCATGCGAAAAAGATGGAGAGATAAAGATACTGAGCCAACAAAAAGATAAGGAAATAACTCTTGAAGTTTCAAATACAGGTAAGGGTATAGACAAGGAGATCATCAAAAAAATACATAAGCCTTTTTTTACAACAAAAGAGGGCGGAAGTGGAATAGGGCTTTATGTGGTCTATAAAATTGTATATCTTTACGGAGGTTTTATAAATATAGACTCTAGCCATAAAGGGACGAACTTTTGCATAAATTTACCAAAGGAAAGCAAAAAATGAACATAGCTATCATTGATGACCAATCCGATATAAGGTATGCAGTGGAAAAAATGTTATCAAATAAAGGACACACTTGTTACGGTTTTTGTGGTGATGAGGAGGATTTGATAGATGGCATTGAGGTTTTTGATATTGATTTGATTATTCTTGATATGATGTTGGAGGGCTCGCTTACGGGACTAGATGTTTTAGAGAGGATAAAAAAAGCTTCATATCAGATACCAACTATACTTATAACAGCATATGCTACTGCTTCAAACCTGATAAATGCAGCAAAATCAGGCATAGTTGATATCATAGAAAAGCCTTTTGGAACAGAAGATATACTCAAAGTTGTAAACAAATACAAAAGAGAAGATAAAAAAGGAAAACCATTTTTATTTAAAGATAGCAATGAAGAGTTTATAGGCTCTTTTGAGACCATGAAAAGCATATATAGCAAGATAGGAATTGCTGCAAAATCTG
>JALUXQ010000041.1 GCA_027013265.1 Campylobacteraceae bacterium
CTCTTTGCAAAAAAAGATAAAATATTATCTTCGTCTTCAACTATCAATAATTTCATGTGTCTATTGTATAGTTTAAAGATGAATTGAAGATGAATTTATTGTTTCAGGGCGTTTTATTTTTATGCAAGAGTTCTTTAAAAATAACAAAAAATTGCTATAATTAAAGAAAAGTTCAATAGCAGGAGAAAGAGATGAAAGTTATATGTCCACATTGTAAAGCTATAAACAATGTACCTAAAAAAGATGATTACAAAAAAGCAAATTGTGGCAAGTGTAAAAACTCACTATTAGAAGCAAAACCTATAGAGTTGAATAGTTCAAATATAGATAGAATTCTAGAAAATTCTGATATACCAGTTATCGTTGACTTTTGGGCACCATGGTGCGGACCTTGCAAGATGATGGCTCCTGTTTTTGCCGATGTTGCTTTGGGTTTTCCATTAAAAGCACTATTTGCCAAAGTAAATACTGAAAATGAACAGTTTTTGGGAAGCAGATTTAAGATAAGAAGTATCCCAACTTTAGTAGTCTTTAAAAATAGCAAAGAAGTTGATAGGGTATCTGGTGCACTAGATCCAGTTTCACTAGAAAACTATGTTAGAAGGTTTATTTAACAAACCTTCTAAACTTATCAACTGACCTTACGCACTAAATATAAAACTGAGTGAGAGACAAGTTGCTTGCAAGTACGAGCTACTAGTAGCTTCAAAACTATCAAAGTTATTACTTGGTGGAGTAATAAGCTCCTAAAACAGTATTTAATCTAAACTTTGGTATTATTATAGCTATTTTAATATTAATAGGTTGAAAAAAGATGGAAAAAGCAAAATTTATCTGGATGGATGGAAAATTAACTCCTTGGGATGAGGCAAATGTTCATATTTTGACTCACACTCTTCACTATGGCAATGGCGTTTTTGAAGGGACAAGGGCTTACATGACACAAGATGGTCTGGCTATATATAGACTAAGAGACCACACAAAAAGACTTTTAAACTCAGCAAAAATTACAAGAATTAAGCCCTCTTATACAGTTGAAGAGCTTGAAAATGCACAACTTGAACTTCTTCGTGCAAATGATTTTAAATCAAATGTATATCTTAGACCCCTTATATATCTAGGTTATGGAGTCATGGGGCTATACCATGTAAATGCTCCTGTAAATACCTCGATAGCCGCATGGGAGTGGGGTAGTTATCTTGGGGATGAAGGGCTAGAAAATGGTATCAGAGTCAAAATCTCATCTTTTACAAGAAACCCTGTTAGCTCTACTATGGGTAAAGCAAAGGCGGCTGCAAACTATCTAAACTCACAATTAGCAAAATACGAAGCGATGGATGCTGGATATGAAGAGGCTCTTTTGTTGGATGAGGATGGCTTTGTTGCTGAAGGCAGTGGAGAGTGTTTTTTCATCGTGCGAGATGGAGTTTTAATATCTCCTCCAAATGACACTTCACTAGAGAGCATCACACAAAACAGCGTCATCATGTTGGCAAAAGATGCAGGCATTACCGTAGAGAGAAGAAGAGTCACAAGAGATGAAGTTTATATTGCCGATGAAGCCTTTTTTACTGGAACTGCGGCTGAAGTAACTCCTATAAAAGATGTAGATAATTATGTGATTGGGGATGGAAAACGAGGACCTATAACAAAACAGTTGCAAGCTGCATATTTTGATGTCGTGTATGGAAGAAACGATAAATATAGAGACTTGTTAACATTCATTTAGGTAGTTACAGTAGAATACAACAAAATTTTAAAGGATAGAGATGCCAGTTGATTTAAATGATTATTTTAATAAGAAGAGTGGAAATGGTGGTGGAGGAAATGGTGGAGGAAATCGTCCTATGCCAAATATGGAGCCCCCAGAGTTTTTAAAAAATTTAGGTAAAAAAGCTGGTTTTTTGTATGTTTTGATTGCTGTAGTTGTGATTTTGGTCATAGCAAAACCTTTTATCGTCATAAATTCTGGTGAAATGGGTATAAAAGCAACTGCAGGAAAATTTGATCCAACTCCCATGAATCCAGGTTTTCATCTTTTCATACCTTTCTTACAAAATATCTTTATAGTTGATACAAAAGTAAGAATTATGAACTACACTTCAGGAGCTGATCAAGAGAGAATCCAAAGAGGATCTGGTATAAAAAATAAAAATGCCATATCTGTACTTGATTCAAGAGGACTTCCTGTATCAATAGACCTTACTGTGCAATACAAACTAGAACCAACAACTGCACCTCAAACCATAGCTACTTGGGGGCTCGCATGGGAAGATAAAATCATAAATCCAGTAGTTAGAGATGTTACGAGAAATGTCGTAGGTCAGTACCCTGCTGAAGAGTTACCGGTACAAAGAAATGCGATAGCTGCAAAAATTGACCAACAAATAAGGAAAAATATAGATGCACAGCCTGGTCAACCAGTGCAACTCTTAACAGTACAATTAAGAAATATCATACTTCCTCAAAAGATAAAAGATCAAATTGAGAGAGTTCAAATAGCAAAACAACAAGCTGCGCAAACCAAGTATGAAGTTGAGAGAGCAAACCAAGAGGCTAAGAAAAAAGCGGCGCTTGCAACTGGTGATGCAAATGCAAGAAAAATAAAAGCTCAAGGCCAAGCAGACGCTGTTAAAATTGAGGCTGATGCAAACGCATACGCAAATATTGAGATTGGTAAAAGTATAACTAAAAATTTACTAGAGCTCAAGCAGATAGAGGTTCAAGGCAGATTTAATGATGCACTTCAAGTTAATAAAGATGCAAAAATCTTCCTGACTCCTGGTGGTGCTGTTCCAAATATCTGGGTTGATACAAAAGACACTAAAAAAATGACAAGTACAAATAAGTAGAAGACAGATGAACACAGAGTTAATCAACAGCATAGACTGGAACAAAAATCCTTTGATTCCTGTTGTCATACAAGATTATGATGATGGAAAAGTTTTGATGTTGGCTTATGCAAACAAAGAGGCTGTTGATTTAACTCTTAAAACAAAACTTGCCCACTACTACTCAAGAAGCAGAAAAAAACTGTGGAAAAAAGGTGAGCAAAGTGGAAACACTCAAGAAGTAAAAGAGATTTATCTTGATTGCGATAGCGACACACTTCTGCTAAAAGTTAAACAAAACGGGGTAGCCTGCCATACTGGGAGAGTCTCCTGTTTTTTTAACAGGGTTGACATCACAGAAGAGTTACCTACCGTGGAACAAATCATAGAAAATTATAGCATCAGTGACAAGCTCTACCACACTATATGCGAAAGAAAAAAGTCAGATCCCAAAAAATCATATGTAGCTTCACTATTTAAAAAAGGTGAAAATTCGATTTTAAAAAAAGTTGTTGAAGAGGCAGGTGAATTTTGTTTTGCCGTAAAAGATGATGACGAAAGAGAGATTATATATGAGGCAGCTGATTTGTTGTTTCACTCTCTAGTAGCATTAAGCTACAAAGATATAAATCCTGATTTAGTTAAGCAAGAACTTAAAAAAAGGTTTGGACTAAGTGGGATAGAGGAGAAAAACAGCAGGAATAATGATTGAGTTAAAATTTTCGATATTGAACTACATACACAATCTTAGCTTATATGATTATCTGGCTTTTGTTTGGTTGTTTTTGACTTTTTTAGTACTGGTTATTTTGGCGATAATTATCATGAAAAAAGCTACAAAAACATCTATGTTTATCCTTCTACTCTCCCTATTTTTACTACTTATTGGACCATTTATCATTAAGAATTACCTAAACAAAACTTTAAGAACAGTCGATACAAGTGATGTTAAATTTCAGAAATTACACTTTTCAAATACTCTCATAGTTGACTATAAAATAAAAGATTTGTCAAAACAAGATTTTAAAGAGTGCGAAGTACAGATAAAAGTCTATAAACCATCACCTTCAAAGATAAAACTATTTGTAAATAGACTAAAGCCAATCGAGCAAAGGACGATTTTACTGAAAGAGCATATAAAAGCGGGGGATTTTATCCAAAAAAGGTCTGTTTTTGATAATTTTGTCTATAACAAAGATATAAATGTATCTGTGCAAGCTCAATGTTACTAAAGGATAGATAAGATGGTATCTTATTTTACAATTGTGCATATTATAACACTCTCTGTTTTATTTGTTGTATTTATCATACTGCTTATAGTATCCTTGAAAGAGACAAGAAAAAAAGTTCTATTTGCCATGATATTTTCAAATTTTTTGGTCGTCTCCATGCTAGCAGTTTTTTCTATGTTTGTACTAGATAAATATACAAAAAAAGCAAGACTTGAAGATATGAGCCAAGCTAGAGTTTTGATTAGTGAATCTTTTGTAATAACAGGCAGAGTCAGAAATATCGGAAGATTTGATATCTCAAAGTGTTTTTTAAATGTAAAGCTTGTCAACAATGCAATCAGTGCTGGAAATCTTAATGGCTCAACTGTGTATAAACCTACAGGAGGATTAGAATTTTTGACAAAATCAACTGGACAAGAGAGAAAATCAACTATCATAAAAGATTTTTTGATAGCTAAAAATCTAAAAGTAGATGAGTTGCGAAATTTTAGTGCATCTATGAGGTACCCATCATACTTTAAAAGTCCAACTCTTAGATATAAACTACACTGTAGATAAACTGATTACTTTATAAAGTAGTTTCCATCAAAACTTACAAGAGAGTAATTCATATCATCCCCTATACTTTTCTTTAAAGAGTCTATGCTTAGAAAGCTAAGAGAGTCAGCGTCTATGTACGCTCTTATCTCCTCTACACTCATATTTGCACTGATAAGCTCTTCATAGCTTGGTGTATCTATTCCATATCTACAAGGGTGCTTTATAGTGGGTGCTGTTATACACATATGTACCTCTTTTGCACCTGCTTCTTTTAGTATTCGCACGATTCTTTTAGAGGTTGTGCCTCTTACTATACTGTCATCAATAACCACAATTCTTTTATCTTTAAGTATCGCTTTTATAGGAGATAATTTCAGCTTGACTTTCATGTCTCTTCTAGCTTGGGTTGGCTCTATAAAAGTTCTTCCGACATAGTGATTTCTTACTATTGCCATCTCAAAAGGTATGCCGCTCTCGTGCGCATATCCCATAGCCGCACTCACTCCGCTATCTGGAACAGGGATAACCAAATCAGCATCGATTTTATGCTCTCTTGCCATCGCCTTGCCCATCTCCTGCCTAACAGCATATACGCTCTTGCCAGCTATTATACTATCTGGTCTTGCAAAATAGATAAACTCAAAAGCACAGATTCTAGGATCTGGTTCAAAAAGTTGAATACTTTCAAATCCCTCTTTTTCCTCATCAAATATTATCATTTCACCAGGTTTAACATCTCTTATAAATTTAGCTCCCACCAAGTCAAAAGCACAAGTTTCACTAGATACTATATATCCCCCATCTTCAAGCTTTCCTAAAGAGAGTGGTCTAACACCATATCTGTCTCTTATGGCAAACATCTTATGCCTACTTTGTATCAAGAGACAATATGCTCCTTTTATGACATTCAGTGCTTCAATAATTCTATCTTTGAGGTGCTCTTCATGGCTTCTTGCTATGAGATGAATGATATTTTCTGTATCCATTTGAGATTGAAAAATCGCACCTTCGTTTATCAACTCTTGTCTTACTTCATCTTTATTAACCAAGTTTCCATTGTGTACGATAGATATCTCACCTAACTTATAGCTAGCGTGTATCGGCTGTGCATCGAGGATTGATTTGCTACCTGCTGTTGAGTATCTATTGTGCCCAACTGCAGAATTTCCCTCTAAAAACTTTAGAGCATCTTCATCAAATACCTCTGTAACCAAGCCTCTTTTTTTGATTTTTCTTAGGATTTTACTATCACTTGTGCTTATCCCCGTTGCCTCTTGTCCACGATGTTGCATCGCAAAAAGAGCATAATAAGCAACTCTTGAAGCCTCACTAGAATCAAACACACCAACTATTGCACACATTTTTTTCCTTTATAAGCCTAAACAGTCATTTATACTATAGAGTCCGTTCTCTTTATTTACTATCCATTTTGCTGCTCTGATAGCACCTTTTGCAAAAGTATCACGACTAGTTGCTGTATGATTTAACTCTATAAATTCACCATCATTATAAAATCCAACTGTATGGCGACCAACTATATCTCCACCACGAAGTGACATAACAGCTATCTCATCTTTACTTCTCTCTCCGATTAAGCCATTTCTTCCACTCACCCTTACATCTTCTAGCTCCAAATCTCTAGCTTTTGCAGCACTTTCACCTAGAGTGATAGCAGTTCCACTTGGTGCATCTTTTTTATATCTATGGTGTTGTTCTACTATCTCTATATCAAAATCACTCAAACTACTTGCTGCTAAAGAGACGAGCTTGTTTAGAACTGCTACCCCCAAAGACATATTTGTTGAGTATAAAATAGGCATCATTTTAGAAGCCTCTTTTAGTAGGTTTTGTTGATGTGGGCTAAGGCCTGTTGTTCCTATCACAAGTGGAGTTGGATTTTCAAGTGCAGCTTCAAGAAGAGTCTCTGTAGCAAATGCAATAGTAAAGTCTATAACAACATCGCTATTTTTAAATAACTCTTCATATGAATCAGTAACAACTGAATCCTTCGGAACCTGAAAACTAAAATCCTCTATAGCATGAAGCATATAAGGCTTTGCCTCAACATCATTTTTTAAATTTTCTATCAACAGATGCCCAACTCTTCCTGTTGAGCCGTGTATCCCTATACTTTTACTCATGTACATACTCCAAAGCTTGAATACCAGCAGTTGCACCATCTCCTGCGGCACATACTACCTGTTTTGATGCATCAATTCGTAAATCTCCAGCCGCAAACAATCCCGCAACTGAAGTCTTCATTTTTAAATCAACTACAACATTTCCATTTTCACTTAATTTGCAAAGTGGCTTTCCATCTTCTTGCATAAGCACTTGATTGTTTACATTCATGCCAACAAATACAAAAATTCCTGGAACTTCCAAATCTCTCTTGTTCTCCTCTTTATCAGATATCTTAACTCCATTTACTCCACTATTGTCACCATATATCTCATCAACTACGGAGTTTAAAATCAGCTCAATCTTATCGTTTTTCTTCACTTTTTCTACTGTCACAGGGCTAGCACGAAACTCATCTCGCCTATGTACTAAATAAACACGTGAACAGATATTTGCAAGATAGAGTGCCTCTTCTAGCGCTGTATCTCCGCCACCCAAAACTGCTACTTCTTTATCTTTATAGAAAAACCCATCACATGTTGCACAAGTACTGACTCCTCTTCCAAAAAAATTATCTTCGCCTTTTATACCAGCTCTTCTTGGAGTGCTTCCTGTGCAAACTATCACACTTTTGGCTTCGACCATCTTATCTCCAAGCAAAAATACTTCAAAGACTCCATCATCTCGTTTCGATATACGACTAACCTCTTCCATACTATGCTTCATGCCAAATCGCATACACTGCTCAGGCCAGTTTTGCATCATATCAAGTCCGCTCATAACATCGCTGATTCCTGGATAGTTTTCTATCTCACTACTTCCTGTTATCTGGCCGCCTGGCATACCTTTTTCAAACATTGTTACACTTTTTAATCCACCTCTTGATGCATAAAGTCCAGCAGTAAGTCCAGCTGGTCCTCCACCGATTATCGCTAAATCTAACATTTTATTTCTCCTTTTTTGATAGCAAAGCTACCAAAAAATTCCTCTCACTAAAGCTTTCACTTTATGAAGAAGAATTTATATTTTTATTTCTTGAGCAAAGCTACCAAAAAATTCCTCTTGACTATTGCTTTCACCTCGTGAAGAAGAATCTATATTTTATCTATTGTATTGTTCTTATCATACTATCTTGTTTATACTTTAAATCTCTTTGTTTGACTATCCTAAAAACGCTTGGTACTTCCATGATATGAAACCGTTGTATAAATTTTAGCAAACCATTCATGCCAGTTGTTACATAGATAACATTTTTGCTATTTTCTCGTCTTTTTTGATATAAATCAACTGCCAATATATGTTTGGATTTATCTACTTTTTTTAAGATTTTATCCATATTTTGCATGTTGGAGCTATAGACTATGACTGTATATTTGTCATATTTGGGAACAAAGATATCGCTCTTTTCCCAATAAATCCAATCTCTAAAGTCGATAAATTTATATTGTGAAAAACGATAATTAAAATATGCAAAAGCGCTAGCTATCATCAAAGCGCCAAAAAAAGAGGCAAAAAGATAGTTAAGGGAGAATACTCTTCTCCCTTGTCTCACTTAACTATTCCCTCTTCAAGGTAGTTATGCCCCTGAAGATTCATCTTGTTGATTATATTTTTGTTAGACAAAAATATCACCTATTATAAAAATGAGTTTATTTTGTCAGTCAAAATCTGTTTTGATGATGCACCAACCATTTGGTCAACTAATTCACCATCTTTGAAAAACAGGATTGTAGGAATTGATCTAATTCCGTATTTAACAGCAACATCTTGCTCATCATCAGTATTTACTTTACAGATTTTTGCTTTACCGTCAAAATCTTCAGCTAACTCCTCTATAACAGGAGCGATCATTCTACAAGGTCCACACCACGGAGCCCAAAAGTCAACTAGTGCTACACCTTCGCTTACTGTACTATCAAAATTTGATGCGTTCAACTCTATATATTTTCCCATAATTTTCTCCTAATTCTTATATTCTAAATTGAGCTGATATTATACAAATACTATCTTTAAAGTTACCATAGATAAAATAGTTAATTTCTAAAAACTGATATTATCGACTATCTCAATTTTTTGTGGAGTCACCAAAGCAGCGCTTATTTGGTACTCTTCATCATAATTATTTGTCATAAAAAAATATTCGATTGTTTTGATAATTTTACTCATTTTTGCCTGCGTAATTCTACAAATCGGATCATATTTTTTAGAATATTTGACTTCAAAAAAACTCAAAATTTCATCTTTTTTTGCGATTATATCTATCTCTCCAAATTTTGAGTGAAAGTTTCTTTTTATGATTTCATAACCCTTCTGCTTCAAGTACACTACTACTCGCTCTTCAGCTTCTAGTCCAACTTCTAGGCTCAAACTACTCTTCTATTCTAATCATAGAAGGAGATTGCTTTATAAATTCACACTTTCCTATCTTTTTGATTGCATTTTGTATATCTTTTTCAAAACATTGATGAGTCGAAAAGAGAAGCGTTGCAAACTTTTCATTTTTACTCTGTTTTTGCAAAAAACTATTTATCGATATGCCATTTTCTCCTAAAATATTGGAAATTTGCGATAAAACGCCTATTTTATCTTCCACTTCAATCCTTACATAGTATTTTGTAAAGATTTCATCAGCATTTTTAAGCCTTACAACATCGTTTTCTAGTATCTTTTTAAAACCCAACATCGGTGAGCTATTGCCATCTCTTGCGATATCTATGATATCTGATATGACTGCACTAGCAGTCGCTTCTCCGCCAGCTCCTGGACCATAATACATGGTCTCCCCAACACAATCACCAACTACACTGACACCATTCATGACGCCATCCACCTTAGCTATCATCTCATCACTTTTAATAAGTGCTGGGTGTACTCTTAACTCAACACTGTTACCTGTTTTTTTAGCAATTGTTAACAGTTTTATGCTATATCCAAACTCTTTGGCAAAAAAGATATCTTCACTGTTTATATTTTCTATGCCCTCTATCAGTATGTCTTCTGGTTTTGCATCTATTCCGTATGCGATACTTGCCAAAATCAACAATTTATGAGCCGCATCAAATCCGCCAATATCAAACGAAGGATCGGCTTCTGCATAGCCTAACTCTTGAGCCTCTTTCAAGATTTCATCAAACTCCACACCTTCGCTCATCATTTTTGTCAACATGTAGTTACAAGTACCATTCATGATGCCCTTGATAGACTCGATATGATTTGCGCTCAGCCCCTCTCTTAGGGCTTTTATGATTGGGATTCCACCTGCTACACTAGCTTCAAAACCGATAGGTTGTCTTTTTGCACTTTGCTGAAGTTCATATCTGTGGTATGCGAGCATTGCTTTGTTTGCAGTAACAACAGCTTTGCCCTTTGCTAAAGCTTTTTTTACCACTTCAAAAGCACCTTCAACTCCACCCATGAGCTCAACTACGATATCTATGCTTTCATCATTTACTATCTCATCTATATCACCACTTAAAGGTATATCTATATCTCTTTTTTTATTCAGATTTTTGACAATTCCTAAAACTGGTGTTATCTCTTTGCCTGCTCTTGCTGTGATTATATCTCTGTTTTTTTGTAAAATTTTGACAACACTGCTTCCTACTGTTCCTACGCCTATAATTCCAACTCTTATCATTTTTCCAAACTCTTTAAATATTTTTTTACATTTCTTGCTGCTTGCCTGATTCTGTTTTCATTTTCAATCAAAGCAACCCTTACATATCCATCTCCATGCTCTCCAAAACCAATCCCTGGGCTAACTGCGATTTTCGCCTCTGTTAAAAGCTGTTTTGAAAACTCCATACTCCCCAAATGCCTTGCAACATCTGGGATTTTTGCCCAAACAAACATGGTGGCTTTTGGCACTCCCATATCCCACCCTGCGTTTTTAAAGCTTTGAACCAAGACATCTCTTCGTCTTTTGTATGTCTTGATGATTTCATCTACACAATCTTGTGGACCATTGAGTGCCACGGTTGAAGCCACTTGGATAGGGGTAAACATACCATAATCAAACCAAGACTTTATCTTTTGAAGTGCGCTTATAAGCTTTGGATTTCCAACAAAAAAGCCAACACGCCAACCTGCCATATTGTAACTTTTTGATAGAGTCGAACTCTCTACTGCGACATCTTTAGCACCCTCAACTTCAAATATAGATGGTGTTCTGTATCCATCAAATGTTATATCTGCATATGCAATATCGCTGATGATATAAAATCTCTCCTCTTTTGCATATGCCACAAGCCTCTCATAGAAAGATTTTTGCACTGTCACAGTTGTTGGATTAT
Source organism: Campylobacteraceae bacterium (assembly GCA_027013265.1). Taxonomy (GTDB): domain Bacteria; phylum Campylobacterota; class Campylobacteria; order Campylobacterales; family Sulfurospirillaceae; genus JAADIZ01. Next base: position 11,017 of record JALUXQ010000041.1, read on the forward strand.
GTGGGAAATTAACAACTACAAACTTTGGTTTTGGGGCAGAGTCCCTAAATGCCTTTTTCAGCTTAAAGAAAAAAGACTCTACATCCAATTCAAAATTTTCATCAAATTCAAGCCCCATTTTATGAATATTTCCACCTGCTAGTATAAAAGCTTGTGAATGTATAGGATAAGCTGGGTCTGGTACAATTGCTACATCTCCAGGGTTTGTGATAGCTTGAGCCAAATGAACATAACCCTCTTTACTTCCAAGAGTAGCTACCGCTTCACTATTTGGCTCCAAATCAACTCCATATCTTCTCTTATACCAATCACAAATCGCAAGTCTTAACTTATAGATACCTTTGCTCACACTATATCCATGGGTTTTATCTTTATCAACTGACTCTATCAACTTATCTATGATATGCTGTGGGGTTCTGCCATCAGGGTTTCCCATGGAAAAGTCTATTATATCCTCACCAGCCCGCCTAGCTTTTAATTTTATCTCATTTATTTCAGCAAACACATAGTTTGGCAATCTCTCTATCGTATTAAATCGTATTTCGTTGAACATCCTAGCTCCTTTAATTACCACTGCTCATATATATAGAGAGACCATGTTTTATATTCTCAAGCGTATATAGGTCTCCAATTTTTATATATCTGGTATTTGTTGGTATTTTTAATTTTAAGACATAAGTTCGCTCATCTATATCTTTTTGTGATATCAAATGTAATCCGCTATCTAAAAACAGTACTTTTGGGAACCAATGGTCGCTAAAACTAGTTCTTATCTTAATAGCGCTTGCTCCGCCACTTCGTATCAAATAATCCTCTATCGGTTTTTTCAATTTCACAGTAGTATCAACATCAATAACTCTTGCATCTAGTTTTGCATTATCTGAGTTTATCTTATATACCCAATAATTCTCTTTCTCTTTTGAGATGTCAAGAACTTCACAACCTCTTTTTTCCAACTCTTTTTCAAATAGTATAGGATTCACCAAGTGTTCAGTTCTTAGATTTATCGACCAAGAAAATCTTCCTTCACTCTTTTTTGCTTCGCTCGTGAGAAAATAGTTGTATCCTATGGCGTCCAATGACTCACTAATTACTTTTATGAAAATGAGTGGATTTTTATCTGTTATGAACTCTATATGTAAAGAGATTGGGCGGCTATAGAACATCTTAAACAGACCATTGTCTTTAAGAACTTTTATAACCTTTAAGCTATCTACATTGCCATCAGATTTTCTATAAAATTCATCAGCATTTTTAAATAAAATCTTGATTAAATTTTCCTGCTTCGCATACTGTTCAACTGATAGATAGTTTCTTATCTTGTCTTCTAAATTGGCAAATAGAAGTGAAGTGAAAAACAGAAATATAAAAAGTTTTTTTACCAAAGAGAGCCTCTGTTTAACTCTTTAAATTTCTCTACAGAAATCTGGGATAGATTACCATCTTTGATGAGAAATTTCATCGGCTGTTGTGAATTAAATTTCGTAACCTTGCCTTTGAAGTATAGATTAAAATCTCCATGTCCAGTTGTGATAAGCTGATCTTTAGAAGCATCTATCGTAAAGTTACCATCGCCCAAAAAGGATTTTCTCTTGAAATTATCCAAATATACTATACCAATCCACAATTTAGTATTTGGAGATATCAAAGAGTTTGTATCACTACTTTTTATCTCTACACTATTTTGGGGTTGTATCGTTTTGTTTGCATCTATACCATCACTTTGCAAAACCTCATTTTTTACTGTTGCTGTCTCATTGGAATCACTTGCATTAATATCTGCATTTACATCGCTTGCTTGCGTAGTATTTTGCTCACTTGCATTTACCTCATCTACTACTTTTTTTTCTGTATTTAAACTCTTTTTTGCTTCATCAACTACTGGAGTTTGTTCATATGTAAAATTTGTATCACTGTTCAGTAGTGGAGTCTCAAAAAATCCTAACCGTTGATTTAAAAAGATATATGCTCCATATAAAATAACTGCCAACATAACAATAGAGATAAGAGTGAGTAAAAATTTTGGAAATATCTTTGGTTTTTGCACTATAAATATCTTTGGTTTTCCTTCAACTTCTTCGAGCTCATTCCAGTATTGATTTGCCTTATCTACCCAATCATCAAGCTGAAGATTGTACTCTCTAGAGATGATTTTTATGAAGCCTATGGCTGTTGCTCTATTTAACTTTTCAAAATCAGAATCTATGATACTTTGTAAATTTTTTACCTCTATGTGTGTTGCTTTAGAGACTTTTTTAAGCCCTATCTCCTCAAGTACTTTAATATCATCCATTAAAAATCCTATCACATAATATCGCTGTTGCGACACCGACATTTAGAGAGTCAAAATCTCTCGCCATATTTATAGATACAATCCTATCTAATTTAGTTTTTATCTTATTTGGAATCCCATCACTTTCACTACCCATCATCAAAGCGATTTTTTTATCAAATTTTATATTTTGCACAGGCACACCATCCATATCTGCACCATAAAGTGTGAAATCAACTTGCTTTAACTCATGTATAAGGTCTAGTGCATTTGTCTGCAATACCAAAGGCATCTCGAAAACTGCACCGCTGCTTGTTCTTATAATCGCCTCTAAATTTATGCTTTTAATTCCGCTGATAATGATAGCATCTACACCAAAAGAGTAGGCACTGCGAACAATAGCCCCCAAGTTCCCCACATCAGTGATACCATGTAAAATAAGCAAAAAAGAGCTCTGTTTTATCTTTGAAAATTGCGTAAAACCTATATCTTCAATCTGGGCGATAAATCCCTGATGATTTCCTCCATGGCATAGTGCTTGGGCTTTTTTATTATCCACCAAAACAACATCATCACAAGCTTTTTTTATTTGGTAAAAAAGACTCTGATCACACTTTTTTGATAGCCGTACTTTTATCAGTTTTTCGGGATAGTTCTTTAAAATATATAAAAATAGTTGTTTGCCATAAATAATCATGGAGTTATTGTACCCAAAGTATCTTAAAAAAGCACTATATCCTCGTAACAATCCTTTACGCTTTTACCACTCATCTTTGATAAAAGTTTTGCTTTTTGCTTGGGAGGAATATCAAGTCTTATTATATCATCTTGGCTTAAAGCAACTCCTTGGTCTGAGATTTTAGGCTCCATCACCAAAGTCCACTCACCTCTGATATCACTCTGTTTCAGAAAGTCTGAAAAATTGACACATGTGCCAAAAAATCTTTTTTCAAACTTCTTAGTAGCCTCTTTTATGGCAAAAAGCTTTCTATTTGGGCATATTTTTGCTAACTCTAACGAGAGTTTTTCAATTCTATGTACAGATTCGTATAAAACCATCACATTAGTGGAGTTTACGACGATATTGAGTGCATCAACTCTATCTTTTCCCTTGTGAGGTAAAAAACCAAAGAAATTAAATTTGCTAAACTCAAATCCACTTGAGGCATACGCCAAAAGAGCTGCATTTGCACCAGGCAAGACTTCATATGGCAAACTGTTTTCTTGGCAAAATTGCACCAATAAAGCACCTGGATCACTAACACATGGCATTCCTGCATCACTTAAAAAAGCTATATTTTTTTCAAAGATATCAATATCTAGTGTTGCTAAAACTTTTTTGTCATTGTGCGAATGAAAAGGGATAAATTTTTCTATCTCAAACTTAATGTTATGTCTTAAGGAGAGTAAATTTAGAAGCTTTTTTGTGACTCTTGTATCTTCACAAAGGAGGATTTGCATTTCAGCTAAAAGTTTCAAACTTCTAACTGAAATGTCATCAATATTTCCTATCGGAGTAGGAATCAGATAAACCAATTTTTTGGCACCATAGTTTGAAAAACTATTTCATATTGTATTTTTTCTTAAATTTTTCAACTCTTCCTGCGGTATCGACTATCTTTTCACTTCCTGTGAAAAATGGGTGGCATTCGTTGCAGATGTCAATCCTCATCTCTGATTTATTTGACATAGTTTCAAATTTATTTCCACATGCACAGCTAACTGTACAAGCAACATATTCTGGATGAATATCTTTCTTCATTGTTATTTTCCTTGTATTTTATATTAGAAGTTCCCTTTGCTCCCTTGACATTAGTAAAATAAAACATCTCTTTGCCCTTCGATGTTTAAAACCAAGCAGTAGGCTCTTTTTGGGGCCCACCGCTATATAGGGGGAGGGGAATTGTGATTATAGCACAAATATACTTAAGAATTCAAGGCACTAAGGGTTAAAACTGCGGTTTCGCTTCTTAAAATCATAGGATTTTTTAATCCTACTATATTTTTCTTGTCTATCATTTTTCTCTCATCATCTGTAAATCCACCTTCGCATCCTACTAAAAAGGAGTGGAATTCCTCTTTTTTATCTATAAAATTACTGCTAAAATCTAAAACTTTGCAATCTGGGTAGAGAGCTAAAAACTCTTCCAAGCTATCTAAAATCTCGATTTGCATTAATGAGCTTCTGCCACACTGTTGAGATGAGTTTATCAGTATCTTCTTCACTCTTTGCATATCTAACTTGAAGTTTCTTTGAGAAAGTTCACAATAGACAAAACTTATCTTTGAGACACCAAGTTCATTTAGAAATGGTAGTGTTTTTTCGATGGTTTTGGCTTCAACCATGCACCAACCGACATGCAACTGTTTTTTAGCTTCAACTTTTAAAAGTTTTTTATCTATCAACTCCATGATAGATTTTTTTCTATCTATGCTGGAAATTTTGTAGCTATAGAGCATATCATCCACTAAGTTTCTAAAGAACAGAACTTGCCCGACTTTTGTTCTTCGCACCCTAAATATGTGTGTAAACTCTTTAGTATCTAGGCTCAATACATCTTTTGATGCCTCTTCATGATAGACAAACTGCATACTATTTCAATCCGTAAACCAGTCCCATAGTAACTAAAATAAAGACAATATCTATCAAATATTTTCTTTTTGAAAACCTTATAAACCTCTCTATCCTTCGTTTGTCATTTCGTTTTAGAGATTTAAATTTTTTATATCTCTTGATAGTAGTTAGGAAAATAACAAACCAAACAATTATCATGAATATCACAGTATGATACAATTCAAACTTAACAACACTAAGCAGGATAACTCCTGTAAATATAACAGCTGCTATAAACAGATAGTATATGGGCAGTATAGTCTTAAATCTTTTTCTTAGTACATCATAACTCAAATTACCGTTTATTACGAAGTAATTCACAGTAGCCAAAATCAAAACAATACCCACAAAAGCGGTGTGAAATATCAGTGTTGTTTTAAATAATTCGTCCATCATCATCCTCCTGTTTCATAAAAAGCTCTTTGTGAAGTCTCATTTTCATCATCACTACTCCACTTGTTTTTCTCTGGTTTATTTCTAAGAACCTCTTTTAAGACTTCAGTGGCACCTTTGATATCGCCTTTTTGGACTGAATCTTTTATGCTCATGGCTTCATCAAAATATAGACAAGGTATAAGCATACCCTCTGCTGTCAGCCTGATGCGATTGCAGTCTTCACAAAAATCATGCTTGTGAGGGTCAATGATACCAAATCTATATCCATCTTCTAACTCAAACAGATGAGCTGGAGAAGACTCAACTCTTCCTACTGGCTTAAAACTGTATTTTGTAGAGATTATATCTTGTACCTCTTGAGCATTTAGACCTTGCAGTTTATCTTTTGCAAATTTGTTCTCCATATACTCGATATATCTTATGCCCATGCCATTTGACTTCGCAAACTCTAACAAATCTATGATTTCATCGTCATTGATGCCTTTTAGTGGAACACTATTTAGTTTCACTCCTAACCCAACTTTTTGTGCCTCTTTGATACCCTCCATCACTTTAGAAAATACATCTTTTTGTGAAATTTTCTGGGCAACTTCTGGCCTTAGAGTGTCTAATGAGATATTTAATCTTTTAAGCCCTGCATCTTTTAATTTTTTCGCTATTGGCTTCAAAAGATACCCGTTTGTTGTCAGAGCCAAGTCTAGATCATCTCGATAATCACTAATCATCTTTATGAATTTATCCAAATCTGCTCTCAAAAGTGGCTCTCCGCCTGTAATTCTTATCTTATTTATGCCCTCATCAATTCCCACTTTTATAAATAAAAAAAGCTCTTCAAAGCTAAGAAGGTTCTCTTTAGGAACCCAAGAAAAAGGCTTCTCTGGCATACAATACTGACATCTAAAGTTGCACCTCTCAGTCACTGAAACTCTTAGGTAGCTAACTTTTCTGCCATGTCCATCTATCAACATATGAATCCTTATACAATAATTATTCGGATATTATACATATATTAGCATAAACTCTGATAAACTATAAAAATTTTGTGGTATAGTACTCCCTCATTAGGTAAACACTATTATTATGGAGGATTATATGAGCAAGAAAAGCCCCACAAACAAGGAGTATGAGATAAATGAAAATGCTTTTTTGGTTTCAAAAACTGATACAAAAGGCATAACAACATACTGTAATGAACCATTTATGAATGCATCTAAACAGCGAGAAGATTCATCGGTTTGAAGAAATGTATAACTGATGAATCTTTTATAAAACCAACATTATAAGGGTGCATAGATTTAAATACCTGATAGTTTTTAATCGATGTAAACCTTCTCTGCATATCTTTGGCTATATTACCAAAGAGTATCAACTCTATCTCTCTATCCTCTAATCTTCGTAGTAATTCATCCATAAAAGGTCTGAAACTTTTCACATGTTTTGAGGTATCTTTTTTGCCCGTAAAAACAAGAGATGTATTTAGCAAAAGCACACCATTTCTTTCAAAATTTCTCTTTAGTTGCATGATATCTGTGATGAGGTTGTCCTTATTGACTTTAGCTATCCTCTCTTGCGTCGTATCTTCGGCATCAAGACTTCCTTGAGCTACTAAAAGCATCTTGATAAAATTTCGCAGGCTCGTAGCTCTGTTGACCCTCTTACCAAGCCCTGATTTACAAAAAATTTCATCAATCATGCCATCTATAAAAGCATATCCTATAGCACTTCGCTCTCTTGGATATGGGTCTTGCCCAAAAAGTATATACCGAGTCTTATCTAGTGGCAGTGTCTTGAAAGCATTTAAAAAATTACCATATGTCGGAAAATACCCCTCATCTTTTTCTAAAAAGTCTATATAGCCTAAATCTAACTTGCTGTAGCATTTTTGGACCGTATCTTGCCAAGATGGGTGAACTTGTATCATTTAAGATTTGCTAATTTTAGTATTAAGTCAACTTCGCCAATTCCAATTCTCAAATCTTTTGCAATTTTGGCTTCACTTTTACCATTTTTGTATTGATAAATGATCTGCTTTTCGTTTGATTCTGTGATATTTGGTGGCACATAGTTTATCTCTTTTGTTCTGTTCTCCAAAGAATCAATCCTGTAAGTCTGCTCTTCTTGAAAGTTTAACATAACCGCTTCAATCTCTTTTATAGAATCCACCATAGGCAAAAGAGAGTTTTGCACTTGGGTTTTTATCTCTGTTTGTATCTGCTCTTTAAATGCTTCAATGTCGTGCTTATCTTTTGAAGCTAATTTATCTATACTTTTTGAAAGCATATGGTTTTCTCGGTTTAAATCCTCTATAACTCTCTCATAAATACCAAGTTTCTTTGATACCTCTGAATCTCGTAAAAATATCAAAAAAAACAGTATAACAACCAGTGCCCCAAGCCCCATCAAGCCAATCATCTCAACATTCACTCTAGTCTCCTTTTATCGCCTTTGCTTCTCTTATCATGGCTCTCTCGCGAGCACTCATAAAGGAGCTCCAATCTTTTTTATCTTGGTCATGTATGAGCATAACCTCTGCGATGTCAGCTCTGAGTGCTTTAAAAAACAGAGGTACCTCCCTTTTTGGAAAAAACGGCATTAAGATTCTTCCATAATACCTAGCTCCCGCTTCCAATCCATCCTCTTCTAGATGAAAATGGTCGAATCCTACGGAATCTATATTTTTCTCCTCGCTTAAGTCTAAAAAAGTTGGTTTTTCATCTTTTATATAAGCACTCAAGTCATCTACTTTTCTATGTAACTCTACTATAAGTTTTAGCAAAACTTGGTCACTATCACCAGTTTCGCCTCTAGCTTTTGCCAATTTCAACCACTGACCAACACTGTCTTCTTCGCTATTTGAGAGTTTATCATACTCTTTTTTATAAACTGACTCATCTTCTGATATCTTCTCAAATTTAATTTTCAAAGGTGCATTTACAAAACGAATATTTTCCATCCCTATATCCTGTCTAGCCAAATTAATACAAAAAACATAATCCCCAAGTATCCATTGAGTGTAAAAAATGCCTTGTCAATTTTTGTAAAATCATTTGCTACAATTTTATGCTCTTGGTAGAGTATTATAGCAGATATTAGAACCCCGACATATGCAAAAAATCCCAAATGCGCAAGATAGACAAAAAAGAGCCAAAAAACGATAGTTTGAAAATGAAATAATTTGGAGATAAAAAATGTCGCCTCCTTGCCTAGTTTTGAGGGTATAGAAAAG